>JAGWRZ010000136.1 GCA_028876365.1 Acidobacteriota bacterium
CGGGCCCGGCGAGCGCGTGCGTCGTCGCCCCGCTCGCAGGCCGGGCGTTTCGCGATGCGTCGGTCACCCGGTCCGCCGCCCGCGAGGAGCTCGGGCTCGCACCCGCCGGCCGCGTCGTCGTCGTGTCGGGGGGCGGCTGGGGGGTCGGCGACATCGCCGGCGCCGTGGTCGAGGCGGCCACGCTGCCCGGAACGACCGTGGTCGCGGTCTCCGGCCGGAACGACGCACTCGAAGCGAGGCTCGCGGACGCGCATGCGGGGGACGAGCGCGTTCGCGTTCTCGGCTTCACCGACGCGATGCCGCTGCTGCTCAGGGCCGCCGACGTGGTCGTGCACACGACCGGCGGCGTCACGTGCCTCGAGGCGTTGAAGATCGGCTGCCCGATCGTCGCGTACGGCGCGCCGGCCGGGCACTCGCCGGCTCTCGCCCGCGCGATGGGAAAGCTCGGCATCGCCGTCCACGCGAAGAATCGCGCCGATCTGCGGGCTGCGCTTCGCTCTCCGCGCGACGCACCGGTCGTGGATGCGACGGCGTCGGCCGCGGACCACGTCCTGCAGGCGCGTATGCGGACGAGCCCGGCGACCCGCCGCTCCCCGCTCGCGGTCGCATCCGCGCTCGTCGCGAGCGGAGCGATCGCGTTCCTCCTCGCCGGCAGCCGGACCGCGTTCGCGGTGATCTCGCAGCCGTTCGAGCTCGCGCCGGCGACGGTGCTGCCGACCGAGCAGAACGCGGTCGGCCTCGTCATCGTCGTGCCTCCCGCCGACGTTCCGCGCCTCGTTCGCGTGCTGGAGCGCCGGCATGCGGCGGCCAGCTTCGCGTTCCCGCGCCCGACCCGTTCGCTCGCCCGCCTGCTCGCGGCCGCCCACGACGAGACGATGGTCTCGCTCCGTCCGTCGGGCGTCGACGACTGGCTCGGGACCGCCGATGCCGTCAAGGACGGACGGACCGCGCGCTTCGTGCTCGCGCCGCGGGGCGGCATGAGCGCGGGCCAGTATCTGCTCGCGCGCCTCTTCGGCGCGCATCTCGTCGCGCCGTCGGATCGACTCGAGGCGGGCGCCGTCGTTCTCTGGAGCGGCGGCTCCCTCGCACGCGAGCTGAACGTCATCGCGCGGCACGGGCTCCGGCCGAGCACGGTCGGCGCGCTCATCGGCGGCGCCGTCTCGAACGCGTCGGCGGGCTCGCTCGCCGACGCCGCGTCGAGCTACCGCGCCGTTCCGTGAGGCGGCTCCTCGTCGGAGCCGGATCGGCCGGGAATGAATCGGTCGTCGAGCACCGCGAGGCCGCCGATCGCGAGCGCGGCGCCCGCGAGCGCGGGGCCGAGCACGGCCGGCCCGGGTAGGGCGAGCGCGAAGAAGCTCCGCGTGAACGGCACGAGCAGGACGAGCAGGTAGACGCCGAGCAGCAGGACGCACAACGTCGAGATCGCGGCCCCGCGCAGGCGCCCGGCGACCTCCAGCGCGAGGATCAGGTAGAGGCCGACCAGGATCAGAACGGTGACCGCGACCGTTCGGGCTTCGGCGAGCCGCACGTCGAGGACGTTGAGCGCGAACACATAGCCGGAGAAGACGCCGAGACCGGCGGCGGTGCCGGCGGGGAGGGCGAAGCGGGCGAGGTCGCGCAGGAACCCGCGCGAGCGATAGCGGCCTGCGCTCGGCGCGAGCGCGAGGAAGAAGCCTGGGATACCGATCGTGAGCGCAGCCGCCAGCGTCAGCTGCCGCGGCAGCAACGGGTACGCCGTCGGCGTCAGCCCGATCGAGAGGATGAGGAAGGCGGCGACCGCCGACTTCGTGACGAAGAGCTTCGCGACGCGCTGGACGTTGCGGAGGATCTTCCGTCCCTCCGCGACCATCGACGGGACCGCTGCGAACTCGCCGTCGACGAGCACGACGTCGGCGACCGTTCGCGCCATCTGCGTGCCGGTCCCCTGTGCGATCGCCAGTCGCGCCGCTTTCAGCGCGGGCACGTCGTTGACGCCGTCGCCGACCATCGCCACGTAGCGGCCGGCGTCGCGAAGCGCCTCGACGACCCGGCGCTTGTCCGCGGGGGAGATCCGGCCGAAGACGGTGTTGGCGAGCGCGACCCGTTGCAGCTCGGCCGCGTCGGCGGGAAGAGACGTCGCGTCGAGCGCCGAGCCCTCGACGCCCGCGTCGCGGGCGATCGATGCGACCGTCTCCGGGCGGTCGCCGGAGAGCACCTTCACCTCCACGCCCTGCGCGCGGAGCCATTCGACCGTCGTGCGCGCCTCCGGCCGCAGGCGCTCGGCGAGGAGGACGAGCCCGCGCGCGGATGGACGGGCTTCGTCGAGATGCGCGGCCGTCCCGAACGCGAGCACGCGCCGTCCGCCGGCGGCCGCGCGATCGGCGTGCGCCGCGAGCCCGTCGAGGGCGAAGTGCTCCGGCGCCCCGAGCACGTAGACGACGCCGCCGATCCGCTGCGCGCTGAATCGCCGCCGCGACGAGAACGGGATCTGCTCGCCGACCGGTTCAGCCGGAGCGGGGTAGGCGGCCGCGATCGCCTCGATCGTCGCGTTTCGCACGGCGGATGATGCGGCGTAGCGGCCGAGCTCTCCCGCGAGCGAGTCCGGGCCGACGAGCTCGGCAACGCGAAGCGACGGCTCGGTCAGGGTGCCCGTCTTGTCCAGGCACACGAGGTCGACGGAAGCGAGCGATTCGATCGCGTTCAGTTGCTGCGCGAGCGCGCCGCGGCGCGCCATCCGCAGCGCCGCGACCGCATACGTGAGGCTGGCGAGGAGGATCAGGCCCTCGGGCACGAGTGTGACGACGGCTGCGACGGAGGTCGGAACAGCGGAGTGGAGCGGCGCATGGCGATGCCAGAGCGCATAGCCGAGCACCAGGCCGAGCGGCACCATCACCGCGACCAGCACGAGCAGAAGCTCGTTGAGCGCGCGCTCGAGCGGTGAGCGCGGGTGCCGGAACGACCGGGCCTCGCCCGTCACGCGGGCGGCGTAGCTCTGGTCGCCGACGGCAGTGACGGTGTACGCGCCCGCGCCCTCGAGCGCGAAGCATCCCGAGCGCACCTCGTCGCCCGGCTCTCGCGCGACGGGCTCCGACTCGCCGGTCAAGATCGACTCGTCGAGCCGCAGCGTCTCGGCCTCCTCGAGAGTCCCGTCGGCGACGACCTGATCGCCGGGCTCGAGGCGCACGAGGTCGCCGACGACGAGCTCGTCGATCGCGACCGGTCGCGCCGCACCGTCGCGGACGACGGTCGCCCGCGGGGCGACGAGCGAGCTCAGCCGGTCGAGCGCCCGCTTCGCCCGCACCTCCTGGACGGTGCCGATGCCCGCGTTCGCGACGAGGACGCCGAGGAAGAGCGCGTCCTCCCACTGGCCGAACGCGAGCGTGGCTGCGCCTGCGACGGCGAGGATCAGGTTGAAGACGGTGAAGACGTTGGCGCGGAGGATGCTCGCGTACGACCGGCTGCTCGGCCGACGCTCCGGCCGCCCGCGCTCCGCGAGGCGCCGTGCCGCCTCGGCCCCCGTCAGTCCGGGGGAAGTCGTCGCAACGGCGCCGGCGGTGGCCATCGGTGACTCCCTTGTAGCCGTTTCTCCCTCGCCCGCGGCGGGCGCCGTTCGGCGAGAGACCGCGTCTGTACCGCGGATTACTGCTGAGGGCGGTCGCCAGGTCCTGGGAGACGATGAAGGGGTGACGACTCGCCGGACCGGTCGGGGGAGCCGAGACCGCGCGCTCGCGACGGCCTCGGCCTGGGTGCGTGCGCGCAACGCGCGGCTCGTCGCCGCATGCGCGCTGATCGCGGTCGCCGGGGGACTGGCGCTCGCCGGCGCCGGCAGGCGCGCCCCGGCCGACTGGCTGTGGGAGGCGACGACCGCGCTCCTGCTCGTCCCGCTCGGCTGGTCGGTGCTGCGCTCGCTCGTGCGGCGCGACGTCGGCGTGGATGCGATCGCGCTCGTCTCGATGGCCGGAGCGCTCGCGCTCGGGCAGTATCTGGCAGGGGCGGTGGTCGCCTTGATGCTCGCCGGCGGCAACGCGCTCGAGGAGTCGGCGAACCGTCGTGCGCGGCGAGAGCTGACCGCGCTCGTCGAGCGAGCACCCCGGTCCGCGCTCGTCCGCCGCGGCGACGAGCTCGTCGACCTGCCGGTGGACGACGTCGTGGCGGGCGAGCTCGTGCTCATCCGCGCCGGTGAGGTCGTCCCTGTCGACGGGATGGTCGTGAGCGAGGAGGCGATCGTCGACGAGTCGGCTCTCACCGGTGAGCCGCTGCCGGTGACGGTGCACCGCGGCGGGACCGTTCGCAGCGGCACGGCGGCTGCGGGATCGTCCTTCGAGCTTCGCGCGCTGCGCCCCGCGGCCGAGAGCGTCTATGCCGCGCTCGTGCGCCTCGTCGAGAAGACCGGGGAGGAGCGGGCGCCGTTCGTGCGCATCGCCGACCGCTACGCGCTCTTCTTCCTGCCGGCGACGGTCGTCGTCGCGGCGATCGCCTGGGCGATCTCGGGCGACGCCGTACGCGCCCTCGCCGTGTTCGTCGTGGCGACGCCGTGCCCGCTGATCCTGGCCGCGCCGATCGCGCTCATGTGCGGCGTCTCCCGCGCCGCCCGGATAGGAGTCGTCGTCAAGGGTGCGGGCACGATCGAGAAGCTCGGCGGGGCGCGGTCGGTGCTGCTCGACAAGACGGGCACGATCACGCTCGGCCGTCCCGAGCTCGACCGCGTCGTCCCGACCGACGGCTTGCCGGCCGACGAGGCACTGCGGCTCGCGGCCTCCCTCGACCAGCTCTCGTCGCATCCGCTGGCGAAGGCGCTCGTCGCCGGAGCCGAGCGCAGGCATCTCTCGCTGGCGATTCCGGAGAAGGTCGAGGAGGGATTCGGCAAGGGCGTGCGCGGGACCGTCGACGATCACACCGTCCTCGTCGGAAGCGCGAGCTGGCTGCGCGCGCACGGCGTCGAGCCGACGCTTCCGGTGGAGCGGGACGGCGGCGACGCGAGGGTGCTCGTCGCCGTCGACGGGCGGCTCTCCGCGTTCATCCTCGTCGGCGACCGCCTGCGCGCCGAGTCGACCCAGCTGGTTCCGCGTCTGCGCGACGCCGGCATCCGCCACGTGGCGCTCGTGACGGGCGACAAGAGCGCCGTCGCCGACATCGTCGGCGAGCGGCTCGGCATCGACCGCGTCTACGCGGAGCTCGCGCCGGAGGCGAAGCTCGACGTCGTTCGCGCCCTGCGTGCGCGCCCCGAGCTGCGCGGCGTGGTCATGGTCGGGGACGGCATCAACGACGCTCCCGCTCTTGCGCTCGCCGACGTCGGGATCGCAATGGGCTCCGCCGGCGCGACCGTCTCCTCGGAGACGGCCGACGCCGTCGTCGTCGTCGACCGCGTCGATCGCGTCGCCGACGCGATCACGATCGGGCGCCGCGCGTTGCTCATCGCGCGGCAGAGCGTCGTCGCGGGCATCGCGCTCTCGCTGATCGCGATGGGCGTCGCCGCGGCCGGATACCTGCCACCCGTGGAAGGCGCGCTCCTGCAGGAGGCGATCGACGTGGGCGTCATCGTGAACGCGCTTCGCGCGCTTCGAGATTGAGCGGCCGCTCGTGCGGGACGGAGAAAATACGGATGTGCGCTCGGCGTGCCGGTTGTAGCGTGGCCGCATGAGCCCCGTGAGCGGCAGAACGCTCGTGCGTCTCGGAGCGGTGAGCGCCGGAGCCTTCTGCGCGTACGCCCGCTTCCTGCGGCGCGCTGTCCTGAACTGGGGTGCGACCGCCGCGGAGGCCGCGGCCGTGCTGCCCGGAGACTCGCTGCTCGGAGAGGCGGACGGGGTTGCGACGCGTGCGATCACGATCGACGCGCCGCCGTCCGCCGTCTGGCCGTGGATCGCGCAGATGGGGCCCGCACCCCGCGGCGGCGCCTACACCTACGACTGGATCGAGAACCTCCTCGGCCTGGACATGCATTCGGCCGATCGCGTCCTCGCGGAGTTCCAGCATCCCGAGGTCGGCGACGGCTTCGGCTTCGGCGCGAACCGCATGCGCTACGCGATCGTCGAGGACGAGCACGTGCTCGCGGTTCGCTCCGCCGACGGCAACTGGGTCTGGACCTTTATCCTCGAGCCGCGCGAGGGGAGCACGCGGCTCATCAGCCGGAACCGTTTCCGGCTTCCCAGGCTGCGGGACAAGATCGGGATGATTCCGATGGAGCCGGGCTCGCTCGTGATGGAGCGGACGATGCTCCGTGGGATCAAGCGGCGAGCGGAGACGCTCGCAACCGAAGAGCAGGAGGTGACCGATGTCGGGAGCGCGGGAGTTCAGCGCTGAGGATGCACGCCGCTACGGCGAAGAGATCGGCATCGACTGGGCGCACGCGCCCTTCGACGTCGAGCAGTTCCGGATGGGGATGAACGTCGAGCTCGAGCACGGGCTCCACGACATCCTCACGAACGTCACCGATGACGACCCGCACGTGACGGCGAAGATCGCGCTCGCCCACCTGAACGAGTTCGCCGACTATTACACGCGCCTGGACGCGATGGAGGAGCAGGCCAAGCGAGACCTGGCCGGTCGCTGACTCGTGCAGCGGGCTACGCGGCGTGATCCGCGAGCGTCGTATGGCGGTGGCCGGTGATGAGCCGCTCGCGGTCGAACAGCCGGGACACGAGCCGCCACGCGGCGATGTCGACGGCGAGCAGCCCCAGCGCGATCCCGACCGCGAGCGGGACGCTGGGCGTGATCACGCGGAACGTGATCAATGTGGTGACGCCGAGGGCGGGCAGGCTGGCGAGTGTCGCGAGCTGCTGCGCGAGCCGAACGTCGCGGGCGCGCACGGACATCGCGATCCCGACCCAGATCGCCCAGGTGGCGATCAGCGGTGTGAAGGTGAGCTGGGCGAGGAGCTGCGGCGCGTGCCAGACCGCGGCGCTGACGACGTGGGCCGCGCCGAAGCGGACAGTGAGGGCGAACACGAAGTAGATGGCGTAGGCGACGCTCACCGAGGGGATGAACACGGCGAGCGCCTTCGCGAGCAGGAGCTCGTCCGGCCGGATCGGCGTCGTCAGGAAGGGCTCCAGCGTCCCCTGGTCGCGCTCGCCGATCACCGAGTAGGCGGCCATGATCGGCGGGATCACCGCCGGCACGACGAGCAGCAGGAGCGACGTCACCCCGACCGAGCGGTCGACGACCGAGGCCGGCGCGGACGCGGGGATGCGCAGGAGCGTGATGAGCGGCGAGACGAGGAAGACGAACGGCATGAACGACATCGTCGCGATGAGGAAGCGGTTGCGGCGGAAGTCGCGCAGCTCCTTGCGGACGACCGTGCGGATGCGCCGAATGCTCATCGTGCGCTCGCCTCCGCGTCGTCCGTGATCAGCTCGAGATAGATGTCCTCGAGTGAATGCTGCCGCTCTGCCAGGGAGAGGATGTCGGCGCCGGCGGCGACGAGAGCGCGCGCGACGGCCGGGGCGGCGCGCTCGGTGTCGGTGACCGCGAGCTCGTAGCCGGTCGTGTCCACGCTCTGCCAGTCGGTCAGCCCGGGCACGCCGGCGAAGACCCGCGCGGGGTCGGCGATCGGCGCAGCCGTCGTCACGAGCAGCATCTTTCGGAACAGGCGGTCGCGCAGCTCGTCGGTGCGCCCGATCGTGCGCAGGCTCGTGTTGAGGATCGCGACCCGGTCGCACAGCCGCTCCGCCTCTTCGAGCCGGTGGGTGGTGAGGAAGACCGTGACGCCCCGGTCGCGCAGGTCGTCGATCACGGCGTGCACCTCTCGGGAGGCGACCGGATCGAGGCCGGAGGTCGGCTCGTCGAGGAAGACGATCTCCGGATCGCTCAGCAGCGCGCGGGCGATCGCGACCCGCTGCCGGAGGCCCTTCGAGAGGCTGCCGCAGGAATCGCCGGCTCGGCCGGCGAGGTTCACCGATGCGAGCGCCCGCTCGATCCGCTCTCTCGGGTCGGCGACGTCGTAGAGGCCGGCGAAGAGCTCGAGGTTCTCCCTGACGGTGAGACGCAGGTAGAGCCCGGGGTTCTCCGTCATCACGGCGATCCGCTTGCGGATCGCGACGCCGTTCGCTGCGTCGAGTGGAACGCCTGCGACCCGTCCGCCTCCGGAGGTGGGCTCGATCAGCGTGGCGAGCATGCGGACGGTCGTCGTCTTCCCGGCGCCGTTCGGCCCGAGGAATCCGAACACCTCGCCGGTGGCGACGCTGAAGCTGACGTCGTCGACCGCGAGGCGCTCCTCGAAGCGTTTCGTCAGATGCTCGACCACGAGCGCCGGCTCGCCCGACGGAAGCGAGCCTCGTCGGGCGGGACGCCTGACGGGCGCGGGCCGGGCCCCGACCGGGTCGGCGGCCTCTTCCTGCTCGGCCTCCGCCGGCGGCTCGGGCGGGCGCGCCACGACCGGCAGCTTCGAGCCGCCGGTCGCGAGCGCGACCGCCGAGTAGGCGGCGAAGATCAGGACGACGATCGGGATGCGGGCGGCCGAGGCGCGCAGCAGCGCGAGCACCGCGATCACGGCCGCCGCGGTCAGGAAGGTGATCAGCCAGCCCTGCGCGCAGACCGGCCGGAAGCCGAGCCCGATCCGTCGACGCTCGAACCACCGGCGCGACCTCATCTCGGGTGCACTCTAGGCGCTGGGTCTCAGCCGTCGGTCGTGGCCGGCGGGAACGCGACGCGGAGCGAGAGCCCTCCGTCGGGTTCGGGGTCGGCGGCGATGGTCGCGCCGTGGGCCGTGGCGACGGCACGGACGATGGAGAGACCGAGGCCGTGACCGCGCTCGTGCAGCGCGCGGCGCGGGTCGAGGCGCTGGAACGGCTGGAAGAGCCGGTCGATCTCGCCGACGGGAACGACGGGACCGGTGTTCGTCACGGTGAGAAGCGCGCCGCCTTCCTCCGACGTGCCGGTCGAGACGCGGACGCGGCCGCCGGCGATGTTGTGCTCGACGGCGTTGTCGACCAGGTTCGCGGCGAGTCGCTCGACGAGCCCGACGTCCGCGGTCACCGGCGCCGGGCGGAGCTCCGCGTCGATCCGCACGCCCGATCCGTTCGTCGCGAGGCCGGGACGCGACAGCACCGTCTCGAGGATGCGCGCCAGGTCGGCCTGCTGCACGACGTCGAGCCCGCGCTCGGAGCCGGCGAGAGCGAGGAGCCCGTCGATGAGCGCCTCCTGCCGGCGGTTGGACGCGAGGAGCTCCTCGCCGGTCGACCTCCACACCTCCGGCGTCGAGGGATCGCCGAGCGCGACCTGCACGAGCGCGCGTTCACGGGTGATGGGCGTGCGCAGCTCGTGCGAGGCGTGCGCGACGAAGCGACGTTGCGCTTCGAACGCCGCCTCCAGGCGGGCGAAGAGCTCGTCGAGCGTGTCGCCGAGCTCCTTCAGCTCGTCCTGCGGCCCGTCCAGGGCCAGGCGCTCGTGCAGGCTGCTGGACGAGATCCTGCGCGCCGTGCGCGTGATCGTCCTGATCGGCTGCAGCATCCTGCCGGCGAGAAACCAGCCGCCCGCGAGGGCCAGGATCCCGAGGGCGGCGAGGGCGATGCCCGAGTCGACGAGGAGCGCGTGCGCGTCGGAGGCGCGTTGGGCCGCCTGGACCGAGCCCGCCTGTGCAACCTGGCGCTCCGCCTGCGCGAGCTGGTGCACCGCGGCCGAGAGCCGGCGCTGGTCCTCCGTGAGACGGCGCTGGTCACGCGCCAGTTGCGCAAGCTGCGGGGTCGCGAACGGCGGCCCGAAGCCCCGCTTCGGCAGCAGCGTCGCGAGCCGGAGCTGGTCCTGCGCCAGACGCTGCGTCAGCCGGTAGACCGCCTGCGGGAGCTGCGGCGAGGGGAGCGGCGCGAGGGTCGGCGCCTGCGGGACCTTCGGCAGCTGCGGCGCTCTGTACACGGTCGCCCGTTCGAACAGGACGTAGGTGCCGGACACGAGTGCGACACCCGAGAGGAGAAAGAGGCCCCCGTAGAGCGCGGTGAGCCGGAGGCGGGCGGTGCGGCGCGGGAGACGGAACCTCACGGTTCTCCGATCCGGTAGCCGACCTCGCGGATCGTCTCGATCAGGGGCGGGTCGCCGAGCTTGGTGCGCAGCCTGCTGATCGTGGTCTTGACGGTGCCGGTGTAGGGGTCGAGGTCGTCGTCCCAGACGCGCTCGATGAGCTCCTCGGCGGAGACGGGCCTTCCCTCCGCGGCGAGCAGGCACTCGAGGACGGCGAGCTCGTTGCGGCTGAGCTCGAGACGGAGCCCGCCGCGAAACGCGACCCGCCCGACCGGATCGACGCTCAGGTCGCCGTACGCGAGCTCTGCCGGCGGCGCCGCCGGCCGGCGGGCGATCGCGCGGATGCGCGCAACGAGCTCGGCGAACTCGAACGGCTTCGGCAGGTAGTCGTCTGCGCCGAGGCCGAGACCCTCGACCAGGTCCTTCACGCTGCCGGCGGCGGTGAGCATCATCACGCGTGTCGACGAGCGCTCGGCGGCGAGGGTGCGGCAGATCTCGTCGCCGTGCGTGCCCGGCAGGTCGCGGTCGAGCACGAGCACGTCGTAGTCGACGAGCGCGAGGCGCGTCCGGGCATCGTCGCCGTCGAGGGAGATGTCGACGGCCATCCCCTCGCGGCGCAGCCCGACCGCGACCGCCTCGGCGAGGACCTCGTCGTCTTCGGCTACGAGCACTCTCATGTCACACCGCGACTGTGCTCAGGATGCCGCACGCAGGTCACAGTCCGGTAACAGCGCCCGTTGCCGGGGTGTCACCCGACCTGCGGCGGCAGCGCTCGGGTCAGGGACGGCCGAGCGTTGCGCGATGGACGACGAGCAGCGAGTGCGGCGGCGCGAGGTCGAGGCCGTCGGGGTTGTTCAGGTACCCGAGTGCCCGCCCCGGCGTGCCGGTGTGCCCGTACTGCCACACGACGCGGTTCGTGCGCGGGTCGATGACGACGACGCGGTCGTTCCGATCGTCGTTCATGAGGACGTCGCCGTTCGGGAGCGGTGTGGCGAGCGACGGATGGTCGAGAGGCGGATCCGAGCCGCGCGGCGTGTACCGCCAGAGGACCCGTCCCCGGCGATCGAACATCTCGAGCCCGCCGGGGCTCGTGTAGTCGACGCTCAGGTACACGCCGGGCCGGACCTCGTTCGTGTCCGAGGGATACGTGAACCCGGGCGGATGCCACGAGCGGACGACCTTGCCCTGAAGGGTCAGCTCGTCCACCCAGTCGCCGTTGATCTCGGTGACGAGGAAGTGGCCGTTGCGCATCGGGAATGCGCCGTTCGGGCTGCCCCAGCGCCCCGGCGGCTGGTGGTAGCACGCCTGGGTCGTCTCGCCGTAGATCCGGCTCGGCCGCTTCGCCCCGAGCTTGATGAGGAGGATCCGGCAGTTCTTGATGTCGGCCGCGAGGATCCAGTTGCCGGGGAGCATGAGCGCGTCGTCGGGGTTCCAGAGCCGGTCGGGGCCGCTGCCGTACACGCCGGGCCTCCCGTACCGGTAGACGATGCGGTGCTGCGCGACGTCGATCACCGAGATGACGAAGTCGTCCTCCTGGGTGACGACGATGTCCTTGCCGTCCGGGCTGAAGAAGGCGTCGTCGGGCACATTGAACGTCTGGCCGGGACGAAGGTCGCCCGGGCGGGGGAAGCTCCACACGATCCGCCCGGTGGGGCTGACGATCACGAGCCGGTTGTTGCTGCGGTCGGCGATCAGCACGGGCCCGGGCAGGACGGACGGGTTCGAGCCCGGGGCGAGGCCGCCGGAGGAGAGCGGCGCCGCGCCGACCGCGTGCGCCGCGAGGAGCGCGGCGAGCGCGATCCCGGCGGCCGCGATGACCGGGAGCAGGCGGACGAGCGAGGATCGCGCGTGCGGCAACGGACGCTAGCGCTCGGCGGTCAGCTCGAAGATGAGCGACGGCTCGTCGGGAACGAGGGGGAGCGGGCCGTCACGTTCCTCGCGCAGCGGACGCGCCCGCACGGCGCGGGTCGCGCGCGGCCGCCGCCGCTGTGCGCGGCGCTCGACACGGCTCCGTCTCGCCACGCGCCCCGGCGCCAGTACGAGGCCGGCGCACGTCGCGAGCGCGAGCGACGCGGTCACGAAGCCGGCCGCCGACCAGCACGCGACGAATCCGAAGCCGATGATGCCGATGAAGTACCGGCGAAGCTGTCCGTCCACCCGCTCCCTCCTCCTCCGATGCGGCCCGCCGCGAGGGTCACGTTCGCCGAGGCCGCTACCGATCCTCCCCCGCGACGCGGTCCAGGCCCCGGCTGGCGTCGCTCGGGGTCTCGACGTGCACGCGAAGGTGCCGGGAGGCGTCGACTGCGCGTTGGAGCGCAGACTGCGGGTCGTCTGCCGTTGCGATGACGTAGCCGCGGCGGTCGGCGTCGACCTGGACCGGCTTGATCGTCTCGCCGAGCTGGATGTAGAGGCCCGCGTCGAGCACGCCCGGGCTCGAGGTGACTCGGTCGAGCCCTTCGATCGCGGTGACGATGCCGGTCGGGAGCACGCCCGGGCTCGCGGTGAGGAATCGGATCGCGATGGGTCGGTGGACGTCGGGCGTGAGCATCTCGTCGGTCACCTCCTCGCCGACGGCCTGGGCGAGAGCGATCTCGACGAGGTCGATGCCGGTGCCGTGCAGCACGAGGTCGGCCATCTGGCCGGCCGCGATGCGGGCGGCCACCTCCACGACGAGCACGTGCTTGTCGCGGGTGACGAGGAGTTGTGGGAAGGCGATGCCGTCGCGCAGCCCGAGCGCCTCGATCGCGTCGAACGCGACCTCGGCGGCGGCGTCGAGGACGTCTCGGTCGAGGGACGAGGGGTAGAGGTGGATCCAGCCGACGCCGAATCCCCGGCCGGGCGGCCGAAGCCGGTCGGAGAGGGTGAGGAGGGTCGGCTCTCCGTTCCGGACGACGACGATGCCGTTGAGCTCGTCGCCGTCGACGAACCGCTCGACGATCGCCTGCCCGGTGCGCGAGTGCGCGAGCGTCTCCGGAAGGCGCCGCACGAGCTCGGCGTGGTCGGAGACCATGAAGACCCCGCGCTGGCCGCCCGAGTCGACCGGCTTCAACACGGCGGGCAGCCCGACCTCCTCGAGCTCCCACGCCGGGTCGACGTCTCCGTCGAGGAGCGCGAAGGAGGGCTGCGGAACGCCCGCCTTGCGCAGACGCAGGCGCATCGCGCCCTTGTCGGTCATCACGTGCGCGGTCGTCGTCCCGATCCCGGGCAGGCCGAGGGTCTCGGCGACGGCGGCGGCGGCGGGGACGGCGCGGTCGGTGGAGATCGCGACGACTGCGTCGACCGCGTGTCGGCGGCCGACCTCGACCGCGGCTTCGACATCGGTGAAATCGACCGGCTCGGCCGCATCGGCGCAGGCGAAGCCGATCGCGGCAGGGTCGGCATCGACGGCGACGACGGTGTGGCCGCGCGCCTTCGCTTGCCGAATGGCGGCGAGTTGGGAGATGCTCGCCCCGAGGAAGAGGACGGTCGCCACCGGGTGAAAGCGATCGTACGGCGGTATGCGGGCCTTCTCGGCCGGCTTCATCGCCCCTTAACCGCGGCTCAACCTGATCTCCATGACGGCGGCGAGGGCCGAGTCGTCGCGCACAGACTGTCTCCGGGGATGGGGCGGCCGGCCCGGAGGACGACTTCGGTCGCGGGCAGCCTTCGTTTCGCCGACGGCGCCAGGCGGGCCAGCGCGAGCAGCTGGGGCCACCAGTACCAGAGGGCATATGCGTGCGGAAGCCTCGTCACATAGCCGGTCACCGGCCGGTGGAGGATGCGTGCGAGCCGGCGCAGCCAGAGGGCGTTCGCGTCGCGCGAGCACATCGCGCCGTTGAACTCGCGAGCGGCGCGCGCGCCCACGCTCCAGACGTCGACGAGTCGCATCCCGTGGCGGACATCTGCTGCGAGCCCTCCCAGATGATCGCTCGGCGATCGCAGCTCGTAGGTGCGTCGGCGTCGGCCGAGAGGGCCGCCGAGGACCCGGGTCATCTCGGTGCGCGTCGGCTGGCCCACGGTGAGAGCGCGGAACCTGGCGGGAAGATCGAGGAACCCGTCGACGATGATGAGCGCGCGCGGGCGAAGCTCCGGGTGGGTCGCGGCGAGCTCCGCCACCGCGTATCCGGCGTAGGAGGCGCCGACGAGGATCAGGCCCGAGATCTTCACGCCCTCGTCCTTCAGCCGGGCCGGGAGGCGGGCGACGGCGGCGAGATAGCGAGGATCGCCCCAGTCCTCCACCCGTCGCGCGCGCGAGCTGCCCGAACGCTCGCCGTCACGGCCGTAGTCGGGGCACAGGAGCGAGGCGTCGAGTCGGCGGGCCAGGGATCGCACCTGGTTGCAATACACCGGGCCGCCCAACGTCAGCACGAGGGGGCGCGCGACGACCCGCGCGCCGGTGGGAACCCGTGTCGTGATGCGAAGCAGCACGGGATCGCTCGTCGAGGCGCCCGAGATCGAGCTCAGACCGAGAGCGAGTGCGAGGGCGAGCGACGCGCCCGCGCCGGCCGCGACGGCTGCTGCTTGTCTCGACGCCATGACCTATCCCATGCCGAAGCCCGACGGCATCCGCAACTCACTCCTCCAACCCGACCGACCGGCCTGCCGCCGCCTGCTCGAGCTCAATCATGACGGACGCTCGTAGAGTTCGCACGTGGTTCCCGAGCAGGGTGCGGTCCTCGACGCGCGCACGCTGAATCGCACGCTGCTCGCGCGGCAGTCTCTTCTCGACCGGGTAGAGGCCGAGCCGTTGCACGCGGTCGCGTGCCTGGTCGGGATGCAGTCTCAGGTGCCGCTCGATCCATACGTCGGTCTCTGGTCGAGGGTGCGCGGCTTCGATCCCGAATCGCTCGGGAGCGCGCTCCTCGAGCGGCGCGCCGTTCGCATGACGCTGATGCGCGCGACGCTGCATCTCGTCGGCAGCGGCGACGCCCGCCGCATCCGGCCCCTCATGCAGCCGATGCTCGAGCGCGCGTTCGCGTCGAGCCCGTTCGCCCGCAGGATGAACGGCGTCGATCTCGCGGCTCTCCTCGTGCGCGGCCGGGAGCTCGTCGACGCCGTGCCCATGCCGCTCTCCCGGCTACGCGACGCGCTCGGGAAGGAGTGGCCGGATCACGACGCCGACGCGCTCGCGAACGCCGTCCGCTATCTCGTCCCGCTCGTGCAGGTGACGCCTCGTGGCGTGTGGGGGGCATCGATGCAACCGACAGTCACGACCCTCGACGCCTGGCTCGGGCAGGACGAGCGCGTCGACGGCGCGACGGCGGAGGAGCTCGTGCTGCGCTACCTGCGTGCGTTCGGGCCGGCGAGCGCCGCCGACATCCGAGCCTGGTCGGGGCTCGGCGGGATCCGCGCCGTCGTCGACGGGTTGCAGCCGCAGCTGCGTCTCTACCGGGACGAGGCGGGGCGCGAGCTCTACGACGTGCCCGGCGGCGCCTTCGCCGACGCCGCCGCACCGGCACCCGTCCGGTTCCTGCCGGAGTACGACAACGTGTTCCTCGGGCACGCCGACCGCAGCAGGATCATGGACACGGTCACCTTCGGGCCGGCGTTCGCGCACTCGGGCAGCTTCTTCGCAGACGGCTTC
>JAGWRZ010000137.1 GCA_028876365.1 Acidobacteriota bacterium
CCCGCCTCGCGGATGTGGTAGCCGGAGATCGAGATCGTGTTCCAGCGCGGGATGCGCTCGGCGCAGTAGGCGAAGAGATCGGTCGTGAGCCGCATCGACGGCCTCGGCGGGAAGATGTAGTTCCCGCGCGCGATGTACTCCTTGAGAATGTCGTTCTGCACCGTGCCGCGGAGCGCGGCCGGAGCGACGCCCTGTTCCTCCGCGACGAGCTCGTACAGGAGGAGGAGCAGCGAGGCCGGCGCGTTGATCGTCATCGACGTCGACACCTCGCCGAGCGGGATGCCGCCGAGGAGGATCTCCATGTCGGCGATCGAGTCGATCGCGACGCCGGTGCGACCGACCTCTCCCGACGAGCGCGGGTCGTCCGAGTCGTAGCCGAGCTGCGTCGGCAGGTCGAAGGCGATCGACAGCCCCGTCTGCCCGCGCTCGAGCAGATACCGGTAGCGCGCGTTCGACTCCTCCGCCGACGCGAACCCGGCGTACTGGCGGATCGTCCACGGGCGCCCCCGGTACATGTCGGGGTACGGCCCGCGCGTGAACGGGTACTCGCCCGGCTGCTCCAGCCCGGCCGGAGCGTCGGCGGCGGTGTACACCGGCTTCACCGGGATCCCCGACTCCGTCTTGCGATCGTCGGTCGCCGCCATCGTCAGAATCGTAGGCGGTGGTCGCCTGCACGCCGCATCCCGGGCTCGGAACGGTCGTCTACCGGCACCAGCAGGTCGACCTTGCGACCTGCCGGAGGTTGAAGGCTCCGCCGGCTCCCGCGCAGGGGCCTCGCGTCGTGGCGCAGCGGACGATCGTCTTCCACGGGAAGGTCGTCGTGCAGGCTCGGGTCGGCGATTCGATCGGACTCGACGGAACGACGAGCGACGGGAGGTGGCTCTTCTACGCGATCGACCGGTTCGCGTCCGCGTCGCTCGCGGCGGACGGCCTCCCCGTCCGCGCGATCGGCGCAGGCGGCGGGCGCTCGTACCCGGTCGCGACCGGCCTCGTGTACGCGAGCTATCGCAGCTGGTGCGACGGGAGGCTCGTGATGACGGCAGGCTTCGACCGAACGTCGACGACGAACAAGTGGCTCGTGACCTCGTCCCCGCCGGCGTGGAGGACGCGCGTCCTCGTCCGCAGCCCGCGGCGCGCGTTCGGGTCGCTCACCTGCACGCCGGACGGCGTCGTCGTCCAGTCCACGAGCGCCTCACCCGAGGCGTACCGCTCGCCGCACTGGTCGCTCTGGCAGGTCGGGTGGAACGGCAAGACGCGACGGCTGACGTCGCCTCCCGCGGATATCTCGGACGAGAGCCCGCAGTACGCCGGGGGCGTCCTCTACTTCGTCCGGGCCGGCTCGCTCTACGCGCTGCGCGGCGGCCGGCTCGTCGGGCCGCTGCTCACGGTGGCGCGGACGGCGCCCACGTACTTCGGCCACACCGACTGGGCCTACGCGATCACGCACTGAGGCCGGGCCCCGCGTACGAAGTCCGTGACGCCGCCGTCGGGGTACCTGGTACCGGCCTGCCGCGCACGCGATGAAAAGCCGAAGACCGGTACCTGCTACCGGCCTGAAAGGCTCGCGACTTCGTCGCGTGCCGGGGTCACGCGCTGAGCTCGAGCTCGGCGTCGCGGCTGACGAGCGCGGCGTACCGTCCGCCGGCTGCGACGAGCTCCTCGTGGCGACCGATCTCGACGACCCGGCCACGGTCGAGGACGACGATCTGGTCGGCGTCGCGGATGGTCGACAGCCGGTGCGCGATCGCGATCGTCGTCCGCCCTTCGGACAGGCGGTCGAGCGCGTCCTGCACGAGCCGTTCGGTCTCGGTGTCGAGCGAGCTCGTCGCCTCGTCGAGGACGAGGATCGGCGGATTGCGCAGAACCGTGCGCGCGATCGCGATCCGCTGCTTCTCGCCCCCGGAGAAGCGGTAGCCACGCTCGCCGACCATCGTGTCGTAGCCCTCCGGAAGCGCGGCGATGACGTGGTGGATGCGCGCCGCCCTCGCCGCGTCCTCCACCTCCTCGTCGGTCGCGTCCGGCTTTGCGAAGCGGAGGTTCTCGCGCACGCTCGCGTGGAAGAGATACGTCTCCTGAGAGACGACGCCGACGAGATCCGACAATGCCTGGAAGCCGAGGTCGCGCACGTCGACACCGCCGATCGTCACGCTGCCGGAGGTGACGTCGTACAGGCGAGCCGCCAGGTAGCCGAGCGTCGTCTTGCCCGACCCGGTCTCGCCGACGATCGCGGTCGTCGTCCCTGCCGGGACGGCGAAGGAGACGTCCTCGAGCGCCAGGCCGCCGCCGTAGCTGAACGAGACGTCGTCGTACACGACGTCGCCGGGTATCCCCTCGAGGACCGCGTCCGGCTTCTCGTCGATGTCGACCGGCTGGTCGAGGTACTCGAAGATGCGGTCGAAGAGCGCGAGCGAGGTCTGCACGTCGAGGCCGACGCCGAGCAGCGACCCGACCGGGAAGAAGAGCCGCGTCTGCAGCGTCGTGAACGCGATGATCGTGGGGATCGAGACGAGGTGCGTGAAGCCGCCAAGCCAGTAGACGGCGGCCGGCATCACCGAGAAGCTCGTCTGGATCGAGGCCATCACCCAGCGGCCGGCCATCCTCTGGCGCACCTCGAGGTCGGCGAGGTTGAGCGACTCAGACTCGAAGCGGTCGGCGAGCTCGCGCGTGCGCCCCATCGTCTTGCCGAGCAGGATCCCGCTGACCGACAGCGACTCCTGCACGAGGCTGGAGATGTCGGCGAGCGACTCCTGGGTCGTCTTCGCGATCTTGCGCCGCTCGTTTCCGACGCGCCGTGTCAGGACCGCGAAGAGCGGGATGAGCGCGAACGCGAAGAGCGAGAGCTGCCAGCTCAGCAGCAGCATGCCCACCATCGTCGCGATGACGGTCGTGCCGCTCTGCGTGATGTTCGTCGCCGTCGTCGTGACGACGTTCTGGACTCCGCCGATGTCGTTGTTGATGCGCGACTGCACCTCGCCCGTCCTCGTTCGCGTGAAGAAGGCGAGCGACAGCCGCTGGAGATGGCGGAACACGGCGGCGCGCAGGTCGTGCATGACGCGCTGGCCGACCTGGTTCGAGAGCAGCGTCTGGACGACGCCGAGGACGCCGGTGAAGATCGCGATCGCGATCATCGCGCCCGCGTTGTACGAGATGGCCCCCTTGTCGTGATGGCCGATCGCGATCAGCAGCCTCCGGAGGAGGAACGCCGGGAGCACGCCGACCCCGGCGGTGACGACGATCAGGCCGAGCAGGACCGAGAGCCTGCGCCAGTACGGCGTGAACAGGGGCCCGATCCGATGCAGGTTGGCGCGCCGGACGGCCGGGTCAGCGGGCCGCTCCGGCGCCTCGTGCGCGGAGTGGAAGAACATCCCCATCGCCGACCAGGTTACGTCGTCGTGCATCATCGAGGATGTGCGCGTCACGGTTCGACTCTTCGCCGGCCTGCGCGAGCGCGCGGGCACCGGTCGACTGGAGGTCGACGGCGTCGAGCGGGCCGGCGACGTCTGGAGCCGGCTCGGGCTCGGCCCCGAGCCGGGCGGGCTGATGTACGCGGTGAACCGCGCGTACGTCACGCGGGATCACGCGGTCGCCGACGGGGACGAGGTCGCGCTCATCCCGCCGGTCTCGGGGGGCGCCTTCGTCCTCAGCCGCGAGCCGCTCGACGTCGCCCGCGTCACGGGCGAAGCGGCGAGCGACGAAGCGGGCGCGATCGCGACCTTCGTGGGGACCGTCCGGCGGCATTCGCGCGGCCGCGAGGTCGTACGGCTCGAGTACGAGGCGTTCGAGGAGATGGCCGAACCGATGCTGCGCGGGCTCGCCGGGGAGCTGAAGGCGAGGCACGGATTGTGCGAGGTCGCGATCCACCATCGCATCGGCGCCGTCGACATCCGCGAGCCGAGCGTCGTCATCGCCGTGTCGGCGCCGCACCGCAAAGCGGCGCTCGAGGCATGCCAGGAGGCGATCGACACGCTGAAGGAGACGATCCCGCTCTGGAAGAAGGAGATCTACGCCGACGGCGAGGAGTGGATCGGGAGGGGATCGTGAAGCGGACGCTGGAACGCTTGCTGGGCGGAGCGGTCGTGATCGGTGGGACGGCGCTGAAGTGGGGATTCCTCTTCGCGAAGTTCTTCGGGTTCTTCATCTCCGCCGCGGCGTACTCGTTCTGGTTTCACAGCTGGACGTTCGGCGTCGGCCTCGCGGTGCTGATCCTCGTGCACGAGATCGGCCACGTCGTCGAGGCGCGGAGACAGGGACTGCACGTGTCGTGGCCGATGTTCATCCCGTTCCTCGGCGCGTACGTGACGATCAGCCGCGCCGGGCTGACTCCGCTGCGCAGCGGGCTCATCTCCCTCGCGGGGCCCTTCGTCGGGTCGCTCGGCGCCGCGGCCGTCTGGGCGGCGAGCGGCGTTCAGGGCTCGAACAAGCTCGAGGTGCTCGCCAATCTCGGGTTCCTCCTGAACGCGTTCAACCTGCTCCCGATCGGCTTCCTCGACGGCGGTCACGTCGTCGGCTCGATCCGCGAGGCGTGGCGCATGCCCGTCATCCGTTTCGAAGGCGGCGTCCCGATGCAGGCGTTCGCTCCCGACCGCGCACGCGCCGTGCAGCTCTTCTCACTCTACGCCGGACTGGCGGCGGCGATCGTCCTCTGCCTCCTCGCGACCCGACCGAACGGAGCCCTGTGAGCACCGCCGACAAGAAGATGCTGCAGGCGCACTGGTCGCATGCAGAGGAGCTCGAGCACGCGAAGCGGATCGGCGAGGAGTTCCTCATGGGCTTCGAGGCGGTCGACCGGATCGATCGGCCGGCCGTGTCGATCTTCGGCTCGGCCCGCGTACACGAAGGATCGCTCGCCTACGACGAGGCGCGTGCCACCGCGAAGCTCTTCGCGCAGGCGGGCTGGGCGGTCGTCACCGGCGGCGGGCCCGGCGTGATGGAGGCCGCAAACCGCGGCTGCCGGGAGGGCGGCGGGCTCTCGATCGGCTTCAACATCGAGCTGCCGCACGAGCAGGGGCTGAACGGATACGTCGACGTCGGTTTGACCTTCCACCACTTCTACGCGCGCAAGACGATGTTCGTGAAGGCGGCGGAGGGGTTCGTCGTCTTCCCCGGGGGCTTCGGAACAGCCGACGAGCTGTTCGAGGCGCTGACGCTCATCCAGACGGGCAAGGTGGAGCACTTCCCCGTCGTCCTGTTCGGGGCCGGCTACTGGTCACCGCTCCTCGAATGGGCTCGCGACCGGGCGTTGCCCGCCGGGACGGTCTCGCCCGTGGATCTCGAGCTCCTGACGGTGACCGACGATCCGGCCGTGGCGGTCAAGACGGTCCTCGACCGTTTCGCGGCGCAGTAACGTTTCTCGCATGGAGCTGCGCGACCTGCCCTCGGTGGACGAGCTCGCACGGGACGCCGGCGACCCGCTCGCTGTCGACGCCGCCCGCGCCGTCCTCGCGCGCGCGCGTGAAGAGATAAAGCTGGGCGTCGACCCCGGCGACCTCGCCGCGCGCCTCCGGGCGGAGCTCGAGACGGTGCGCGCGCCGAGCCTGCGCCGTGTCCTCAACGCGACCGGCGTCATCGTCCACACCAATCTCGGCCGCGCGCCGCTCGCGCCCGAGGCGCTCGCGCGCGTGAACGACGCTGCGCGCGGGTACTCAAATCTCGAGCTCGATCTCGACGACGGGGTGCGGGGCTCGCGGCAGGACCATCTCGCCGCCCTCCTGCGCCGCATGACCGGCGCGGAGGCGGCGCTCGTCGTCAACAACAACGCCGCCGCCGTGCTCCTGGCGCTCGCGGCGCTCGCGGAGGGCCGCGAGGTCGTCGTCTCGCGCGGCGAGCTCCTCGAGATCGGCGACGGCTTCCGCATCCCCGACGTGCTCGCACGCTCGGGCGCGCGACTCGTCGAGGTCGGCACGACGAACCGTACGCGCGCGGCGGACTACGCGAACGCGATCCGGCCCGAGACGGCGCTTCTCCTCCGCGTGCACCAGTCGAACTTCCGCGTCGTCGGCTTCGCCGAACTCCCGCGCCTCGAGGAGCTCGCCGCAGTCGCGCGCGCGCACGACCTGCCGCTCGTCGACGATCTCGGTTCGGGGGTGCTCGGCGAGCTCGCGGGCGAGCCGTCGGTGCGTGCGTCGCTCGCGGCCGGAGCCGACCTCGTGTGCTTCTCGGGCGACAAGCTGCTCGGCGGGCCGCAGGCCGGGATCGTCGCCGGCCGCGCCGACCTGGTCGAGAAGCTGCGGCGACATCCTCTCCAGCGCGCCGTTCGGGTCGACAAGCTCACGCTCGCCGCTCTCGAGGGGACGCTCCTCCTCCACCTCGACGCGCCGGAGCGGATTCCGGTGCTGCGGATGCTCGGCGAGGAAGCGGCCGTCGTGCGCATGCGGGCGTCGCGGCTCGCGGAGCTGACCGGCGGCACGGTCGAGGAGACGGTGGCCCGGGTCGGCGGCGGCGCGCTCCCGCTCGCGGAGCTGCCGAGCTTCGCGTGCGCGCTCGACGAGTCGCTCGCGGCACCGCTGCGGGACGGAGAGCCGCCGGTGATCGCCATCGTCCGCGACGGGAAGCTCCTGCTCGACTGCCGCACGCTCGCCGACTGCGAGCTCGACGACGTGGCGTCCGCTGTATCCCGATGCCGCTGACGGTCGCGACCGCAGGTCACATCGACCACGGCAAGACGACGCTCGTCGAGGCGCTGACGGGCAAGAACACCGACCGTCTGCCGGAGGAGCGGGCACGCGGGATCTCCATCGACCTCGGCTACGCGCCGCTCGATCTGCCGGACGGCTCGCGCATGTCCGTCGTCGACGTCCCCGGGCACGAGCGCTTCGTGCGCACGATGGTCGCCGGCGCGGCCGGCGTCGACCTGTTCCTGCTCGTCATCGACGCGAACGAGGGTGCGCGGCCACAGACGCACGAGCACCTGGCCGTCCTCCGCCTCCTCGGCGTCGACCGCGGTGTCGTCGCGCTGACGAAGTCCGACCTCGCCGACGAGGAGACGCTCGAGCTGGCGCGTGCCGAGGCGGAGGAGCTCGTCCCCGGAGCCGCCGTCGTCGCGGTGAGCGCGAAAACCGGCGCAGGGCTCGACGAGCTGCGCGGCGCACTCGCCAACATCGCGACCGGCCGGTTGCGCGAGGACGCGCCGACGCGCCTGTACGTCGACCGGTCGTTCTCGCTCCGCGGCATCGGCACGGTCGTCACGGGCACCTTGTGGTCGGGATCGATCGGCGAAGGCGACGAGCTTCGCGTCGAGCCGCGCCGGCGGGCGGTGCGCGTGCGGAGTGTGCAGGTGCACGACCGCCCGGTCGCGCGCGCGGAGGCGGGGCAGCGCGTCGCGGTCGCTCTCCCTGGAGTGGAGCGAAGCGACGTGCAGCGCGGAGACGCGCTCGTCGCGGCGGGCGCGTTTCGGCCGAGCTACCGGCTGGACGTCGCGCTCGAGGAGATCACCGACGTTCCGGCGCGCGTGCACGTGCATCACGGCACCGCAGACGTGCCGGCGCGCGTCGCGCGGGTCGGGGACCGGTACGCGCAGCTGCGGCTCGCGAGACCCGTGGTCGCGGCGCGCGGCGATCGCGTCGTGCTGCGCGCGGGAACGACGGTCGGCGGCGGCGTCGTGCTCGATGCGGGCCCGCCGAGGCACGCGAATCTCGCGCGCATGGAGGCGGTCGAGCGCGGCGAGACGTTCGTCCACGCGCCGGTGGAGGCGGGCGGCGACTGGGCGTGGTCGCCGGAGTGGCTCGAAGAGATGCGCGGGGAGCTCGAGCGTGCGATCGACGCCGCAGATCCACTCGACCCGGGCGTCCCCGTTCCCGCGGAGCCGTGGGCGAGAGCGGTCGTCCCGCATCTCGGCCTCGAGCTGCGGGGGGCGAAGCTCTACCGGCCGGGTGCGGTCGCGGAGCTCGGAGCGCGGGCGGAGGCGGCGGCCGTGCTCGAGGCGCAGCTCGGGCTCGAGCCGGTGAAGGTGGACGACGCGGCGCTCGCGCGCTTCCTCGAGGATCGTGGCCGGCTCGTCCGCGTCGGCGACGGCTACGCGATCTCGCCGGCGGCCTACGAGCGGGCGCGAAGCGTCCTCGTCGACGGGATCACGCTCGCACAGCTCCGCGACGCACTCGGCGTCGGCCGAAAGACGGCGCAGATGCTCCTCGAGCGCTTCGACGCCGACGGGATCACGCGGCGCGTCGGCGACACCCGTGTCCTCCGCCGCCGCGGCCGATAGAGGCACGACTTGGTACCAGCTACGGATACGAGGTGTCCACGCATTCCCGACGAAGCCGCAGTGGGAGTGGCGCTGCTTGCTGCAAGAAACGACGAAGAGGCACCACATCGGCCGTGACCGCTCCGTTACCCCGACGTATGCGTACCTGGTACCGGTCTGGCGTTATCTCGGCGTCTCGCCGGCCGCACGCACGGTCGGATTGACGCCGAGGCGCAGCACGTCCGGGCGGTGGTAGTGGCCGACCGGGTCGAAGCGCTGCCGCTCCGCGAGCAGCCGCGCCGGATCGAGCTCCGCGTACAGAATCCCTTCCTCGTCGTACAGCGGGCCCGCGAGGTAGGCGCCGCCCGGCGCGAGGATCGCGCTGCCGCCACGGCCGAGCACGCCCGCGCCGTCGAGCTCCGCGCGCAGCGGGAAGTCATCGGGATACGAAGACGCACGCTGGAACGCGCACGGCGACACGACGTATGCACGGCTCTCCCGCGCGAGATGCACGAGAGTCGCCTGCCACTCGTCGCCGTCGTCGGCCGTCGACGCGACGTAGATCTCGACCCCCGACTCGTACAGCGCGAACCGCGCGAGGGGCATGTAGTTCTCCCAGCAGACGAGCCCGCCGAGGCGCCCGAAGCCCGTCTCGACCGCGTGCAGACCGCGACCGTCGCCTTGCCCCCACACGAGCCGCTCGTGGTTCGTCGGGACGAGCTTGCGATGGTGCAGCGCGAGCGACCCGTCGGGGGCGTGATAGAGGAGAGCGTTGTAGATCGTCCCGGACCGCTCGGCATCGACCTCGTTGACGCCGGTGACGAGCCAGATGCCGAGCTCGCGCGCGCATGCGCCGAGGCGCTGCTCTGCCGCGGACCCGACCGCGACGGAGTTCTGCGCGAGCCGCGCGAAGGTCTCCTTCACGCCCTCGTCCTGCCAGCCGGCGAACGCCTTCGCCCAGCGCGAGGACGGGTACACGGGCACGAACGTCTCCGGGAAGACGACGAGCTCGGCTCCCGTCCCCGCCGCCTCGGCCGCGACCTCCTCCAGCCGGTCGAGCGTGCGCTCGCGGTCGAGGATGACCGGCTCCACCTGAGCGCAGGCGACCGTGACGGCGCGATCCATACTTGAACCTTAGTGGTCCTCGCGCTGAAACTCGTGCTCACGCCCGCCGTGATGATCGGCGCGACCCTGACGGGCCGGCGCTTCGGAAACGCCGTCTCCGGCTGGCTCATCGGGCTGCCGCTCACGTCGGGGCCGCTCGTGCTCGTCCTCGCGCTCGAGCACGGCCGGGGGTTCGCCGCGCGGAGCGCGACGGGATCGCTCTCGGGGGCGATCGCCGAGGCCGCGTTCTGCGTCGGGTGGGCGTTCGGCGGACGCGCGCCCTTGCTCGCCGCGTCGATCGGCTTCGCCGCAGCCGCTGCCGCGGCGCACGGGCTTCCGCTGCTCGCGCTCGTCGCCGCCGCTCCCGTGGCGCTCGCCGTCGCGCTCCGCCTCCTCCCGCCGTTCCCGCCGCGCACCGAGGCGCCGCGAACGCCTCCCTGGGATCTCCCTGCGCGCGCCGTCGTCGCCGTCCTCATCGTCGTCTCGCTCTCGGCGGCGGCAACGACGATCGGCGCGCGGCTCACCGGGCTCCTCGCGGTCTACCCCGCGTACTCCGCCGTGCTCGCGTCCTTCGCTCGCCGCCTCGAGGGACGCCCCGCCGCGGTCGGCCTCCTGCGCGGCCTCCTCGTCGGACTCTTCTCGTTCGCCGCCTTCTACTCCGTGCTCGCGTTCGCGCTTCCCCGCCTCGGCACGGGCGCCGCCTTCGCTGCGGCGATCGCGGCGGCGCTCATCGTGCAGGCGGCGTCGCTGCTCCGAATCCTCCGCCTCCCGGGGTCTCGATCCGAAGGAGGTCTCCCGCTCGCAGCGCCGCCGTCAGCTTCGCTGCCCGCTCCTCCCCGTTGACGAGCGTGCGGCCGGGAGCGCCGCCGTCGCCGCCTGCCGCCCCGCGCGGGCCGCGCGCACGCCGCTCCGCGAGCACCGACAGACGGCAGTCCTCGAGAACGCGCAGCTCGCGGACGACGCCGTCGCCGCCTCGATGCGCACCCGCCCCGCCGGACCGCTCGCGCAGCGCCCAGGCCTCGACCCGGATCGGGTACGCGAGCTCCAGCGCCTCGACCGGCGTGATCAGCGTGTTCGACATCGTGACGTGCACGGCGCTCGGTCCGTCCGCGTCCGCGCATGCGCCCTGACCACCGCCGATCGTCTCGTAGTACGTGAAGCGATCGTTGCCGAGCGCGACGTTGTTCATCGTCCCCTGGCCCTGCGCGTACTCGCCGAAGGCCGCGAAGACGACGTCGACGATCCGCGACGACGTCTCGGTGTTGCCCGCGACGACCGCGGCGGGCCGGCGCGCGTTCACGAGGCAGCCTTCGGGCGCGGTCACCCGCACCGGCGCGAACGCACCGCCCGACGCCGGCAGGTCGGGCTCGGTCAGGCAGCGGACGACGAAGTAGCACGCGGACTTCGTGACCGCGAGAGGGCAGTTGAGATTGTGCGCATCCTGCGGGTCGGTGCCGGCGAAGTCGATGTGGATCTCGTCGCCGTCTACCGTGACGGTCGCGCGGATCGTCAGCTCGCCGTCGACCGCCTCGACGACGTCCTCCGCCGATCGCGTCCCGTCGGGAAGTCGCTCGATCGCGGCGCGCACCATCCGCTCCGAGTACGCGTACAGCTCGTCCATCGCGGCGGCGACGCGATCGCGGCCACGTCGCGCGCACAGCTCGTCGACGCGGGCGGCCGCGAGACGATGCGCCGCGATCTGCGCGCGGAGGTCGCCGCGGCGCTCGTCCGGGTTGCGGGCGTTCGCGACAAAGAGCGACACGACCTCGTCGGTGAGCGGCGTCGGCGGGATGACGAGCCCCTCCTGGTACAGCTCGCGCGAGAACGCGGGCAGGCTCGCCGGCTCCATGCCGCCGACGTCCGCGTGATGTGCACGCGAGACTGCGTATCCGAGGGCGGTGCGGGACACGACCGTGACGTCGGGGAGGTGCGTGCCGCCGGTATACGGGTCGTTGAGGATCCATTGCTCGCCGGGGAGCGTCATGACCGCTGCGACCGCGTCCGGCATCGCGCCGAGGTGCACGGGAATGTGTTCGGCCTGCACGACCATGCGGCCGCCCTCGTCGAAGAGCGCGGTCGAGCAGTCGCGGCGCTCCTTGATGTTCGCCGAGAAGGCCGAGCGGACGAGGACGGCGCCCATCTCCTCCGCGATCGCGCGCAGCGAGCTGCCGATGACCTGCAGCTCGACGTTCACCGGCTCAGCACCAGCGTGCCGTCGTCGTTCGTCTCCCCGCTCCAGCCCTCGGGGATCCAGACGGTGGCCCCGTCCAGATCGACACGCCCCGGTACCAGGTACCTGGGTGTGCCTCGCAGGGACACGTCAGGCCCGGCGACGACGTCGGCGGTGCGAACGGCGACGAGCTCGATCTCGCGCGCGTCGTCCGCGTACCCGTACCGCTCCGCGTGCGCGCGGTGGAACGCAGCGGCGAGATCGGGCTGCAACGGGACGGTGAGCTCGAACGACTGCCCCCGGTAGCGGAGATCGGCCTCGCCCTCGCGCGGCAGCACGGCGACCTCCGCGAGCGGCGCACGTGCGACTCGACGCGGTCGCGCCGCCTCTCGCTCGCGACGAGCCCGAGGGCCGAGAGCACGCCCGCCGCCTCGGGGACGAGCACGTGCCCGATGCCGAGGTCCTCCGCGAGGGCGCACGCGTGCAGCGGGCCGGCGCCGCCGAACGCGACGAGCGCGAAGTCGCGGGGATCGTGACCGCGCTCGACCGAGACGACGCGCAGCGCGCGCAGCATCTCCGCGTTCACCACGTCGATCACCGCGGCCGGGTCGACGCCGCCGAGCGCGGCGGCCGCGGCGTCGCGGTCGAGGACGAGCCCGCCGGGAAGCTCTGCCGGCAGTCGCCCGAGCAGGAGGTTCGCGTCCGTCACGGTCGCCCCGCCGCCCGCGCCGTAGCACGCGGGCCCGGGATGCGCGCCCGCGCTCTCCGGCCCGACGCGGATCGCGCCGCCCGCGTCGACGCGCACGAGCGAGCCGCCGCCCGCGCCGACCGTGTGCAGGTCGACGGTCGGCAGCCGGATCGGCAGGCCGCCCAGGTCGCGCTCGGCGACCCGCGCCGCGCGGCCGCCGGGGAGAAGGCAGACGTCGGTCGACGTTCCGCCCATGTCGAACGCGATCGCATCGGCGTAGCCCGCGCGGCGCGCGACGATGCCGGCGCCGACGACGCCCGCGGCGGGGCCGGAGACGAGGATCGTCGCCGGGTGCGCCGCCGCCTCGGCGACCGAGGCGACGCCGCCGGAGGAGAGCATGACGAGCGGCTCCGGCAGGCCGGCGGCGCGGGCCGCCTCGGCGAGCGCGCCGAGGTAGCGCGCCGTGACCGGCGCGAGATACGCATCGGCCGCCGTCGTCGAGGCGCGCTCGTACTCGCGGAACTCGGGGGCGACCTCGTGCGACGCGACGACGTGCACGCCGGGGTGGCGGCGACGCAGCTCGGCCGCGACCGTCCGCTCGTGCGACGGATCGCGAAACGAGAACAGCAGGCACACGGCGACGGCGTCGACGTCGCCGACGTCCGGGATCTCGCCGAGCGGCTCCAGCTCGCCGCCGGGGCCGAGGCGGCCCCGCACGCCGTGGCAGCGCTCGAGCGGGACGAGCGGCTCCGGGTGCTGCGCGCACAGGCGATAGAGCTGCGCGCGCGTCTGCCGGCGCAGGTGGAGGAGGTGCTCGAAGCCCGCGTTGCCGACGTACGCGGTACGCGCGCCGCGCCGCTCGAGGAGCGCGTTCGTCGCCGTCGTCGTTCCGTGCGCGAACCGCTCGACCGTCTTCGCTCCGACGGCGCGCGCCGCCGCGACCACCGATTCCTCCTGCCGCTCCGCGGTCGGCACCTTCGCGGTGCGTACGCGCCCGCCGTCGAGGAGCACCGCGTCCGTGAACGTGCCGCCCACGTCGACGCCCAGGATCGCCACGCGCGTACTCTGCATCGCCGTGCCGATCCGCGCATTCCTCTTCGACTTCGACGGCCTCATCCTCGACACCGAGACGGCGTCGCGCGCCGGCTGGGCGTGGCTCTACCGCGAGCACGGCTTCGAGCTGCCGGAGGAGAAGTGGGCGACCCTCATCGGGACGATCGGCGCGCCGTGGGAGCCGATGCGCCACCTGCAGGAGCTCGTCGGCTCGCAGCTCGACGCCGACGCGCTGAACGAGCGCCGCCGCGCGCACGAGCTCTCGCTGCTCGAGACGGAGGAGCTCCGTCCCGGGATCCTCGAGTACATCGAGGAGGCGAACGCACGGGGACTGAAGACCGCGATCGTCTCGAGCTCGTCGAACCGCTGGATCGACATGCACCTCTCCCGGCTCGAGCACGCGCATCGGTGGGACGCGATCGTCGCCGCGAACCACGATGTCGCGCGCGCGAAGCCGCGCCCCGACCTCTACCTCGAGGCCTGCGAGCTCATAGGCGTGTCTCCTGCCGAGGCGATCGCGTTCGAGGACTCGCCGAACGGCGTTCGCGCCGCTCGGGCGGCGGGCATCTTCTGCGTCGCGATCCCGAACGACGTGACGCGCGACCTCGGGCTCGAGGAGGCCGATCTCGTGCTCGACTCGCTCGCCGATCTCCCGCCGGCCGAGTTGCTCGGCCGCTTCGCGTGAGCGAGCGGGCCGCCCTCGGGCCGGGACACCGGCTCTCTCGAGGGCTAGCCTTCGCGCCGGAGCGGCCGGGCCCGGTGGCCCAGCCGGTCTTCAAAACCGGTGAGGCGGCGTAACCCGTCGCTGGGTAGGTTCGACTCCTGCGCCGCTCCGTCCCGCAAAAGGAGGACCGCAAGTTTTCCGCGCCGTTTCACTCTTCTGAGGGCATCCATCGAACCGCCCTCGACCGAAATGAGGTACCAGAGATGAAGCAGCTCATCGTCGTGGCCGCTGCGGCCGGCGCGCTCGCCGCGTCGCCGTCGGCATTCGCCTCGCCCGCGCGGGCGGCGGCGGACACCGTGATCGCGAAGACGACCGGCGGGGTCCTCGTCGCGAACGCGCGCGGCTCGGTCTCCCTCGTCCACGCCCACGCCCGGGTCGGCGACCGCATCGTGAAGCTCGGCTCCCGCGTGTGGGTCGTCGGTCTCGCGCACACTGCGCGCATCCGCGGCATCGCCGTCGCGACCCGGGGGAACATGCTCGTGCTCACCGCCGCGGACAGGCTCTTCACGGTCGGGCTCGGCGTGCGGAGGCTCGCGTCCGACTCGCAGGGGTCGGCGCCGCAGACGGGTGATGTCGTCGGCGCCGTCGTCTCGATCGACGCGAACGGGAACATCACGGCGACCTCGACGGAGGACGACGGCCCCGCCGCGACCTCGCAGACACAGGCGACGATCACCGCGGTGAGCGCCACGACGGTGACACTCGACGTGAACGGCAGCTCGGTGACGCTGCAGCTCCCGGCCGGCACGCCGATCCCGGCCACCTCCGTCGGCACGCAGGTCACGCTCACCCTCACGTTCTCCGGGGGATCGACAACGGCCACCGAGGACGACCAGGGCGAGGACCAGCCCTCGACGCAGGGCTCCGGCGAGGACGGCGGCCAAAGCGGGACCACGGGCACCTCGGGGTCGACCAGCTCGTCGCAGGACGACGGAGGCGCGAGCAGCGACAACAGCGGCACGAGCAGCAGCAACAGCGGCACGAGCAGCGACGGCGGCTCCGGAAGCGGGGGCGGCGACGACTAGCGCTCCCGACTCCCTCCCCGCGAGCCGCCTCCCGCCGGAGGCGGCTCGCGCGCGGACCGAGGAGCTCTTCCTCCGTCACGGCCGCCTCGTCGCGGGGCTCTGCCGTGGCCTGCTGCGCAACACGCACGAGGCCGAGGACGCCGCGCAGCAGGCGTTTCTCTCCGTCCACGCGGCGTTCATGCGAGGCGCAGAGCCCGACGACCCTGCCCGCTGGCTCGCGGCGATCGCGCGGAACGAATGCCTGACGCGCATCCGCGAGCGCATGCGCAACCCGCTGCCCGTGGCGGACGCCGGCGAGGCAGCGTCGATGGCCGACCCGGTCGCGGATGCAGCGCGCCGCGCGGACATCGGCGCGCTCTGGCGCGCCGTCGACACACTCGCCCCGCAGCAGCGCGAGGCGCTCCTCCTGCGCGAGTTCGGCGGCATGTCCTACGAGGAGCTCGCTCTCGCGCTCGGCGTGACGGTGCCGGCGGTCGAATCGCTCCTCTTCCGCGCACGGACGCGTCTGCGCGCCGAGCTGCGGGCGGTCGCCTCCGCCCTCGCCGGCTTCCTGCCGCGCCTCTTCGCGGGCGGCGGCGTCGCGAAGGTCGCCTCCGTCACCGTGACGGCCGGCCTGCTCACGGGCGGCGTCGTCGCCGGCGAGCACGTTCTCCGGGCCGGCCGCGTGGCTCCCCGCCATGCCGCCCCCGCGGTCAGGCTCGTCTCGCCGCTCTCGGACCTGCCGCCGGAGCACGCCCCCGCGCCGCCGGCGCACCGGACGGCCACGGCGCCGCGCCGCTCCACGCCCGCGCCCTCCCCGCCGACCGTCTTCGCGCCGTCGACCCCGGCACCCGTCCTCGTCTCCGAGTCGAGGCCCTCGCCCGGGCACGATGCATCCTCCGGCGACACGTCCGGACAGACGGAGACTCCGGACACGCCGGACGCACCCGTGCCCGTGCGCGAGGCCGACGACGCCTCGACCCCGCCGCCGGCGGCGGCGACGGAGCCGCAGTCGGGCGACACGACGACGACGCCCGCCTCCGCGGATGACGGCGCGACGACGACGACCGCCGCCGCCACCACCACCACGACGACGACGACGCCGACGCCCGCACAGGACTCCGCCGATACGGGCACCGACGGGGCCTCCGGCGCCGACGGGGCCGCGAGCACCGACGGCGGCTCTTAACGCGCTCTCAGTCGCTCCGGGTACAACGAGGGGGATGAAGCGCATCGCCCTTCTCCTCGCCGCCGTCGCGGCCGCCGTCGTCGGCGCCCGCGCCGCTCTCGCGCACACGGCGCGCGCGACCGTCCAGGCGGGCGTCGTCATCGTGAACACGAACCTCGCCTTCCACAACGGGGCCGCCGCCGGGACGGGGATCGTCCTCACCTCCTCCGGGGAGGTCGTGACGAACAACCACGTCATCCGCGGGGCGTCGCGGATCACCGTCGTCGACCCGCGGACGCACAGGCGCTATGCGGCGCGAATCGTCGGCTACGACGTCGCCGACGACATCGCCGTCCTCCAGCTGCGGCACGCCACGGGTCTCGCGACGGTCGCGCTCGGCAGCTCGGCGGGCCTGAAGGTCGGCCAGCCGGTGACCGCCGTCGGGAACGCCGGCGGCACCGGGTCGCTCACGGTCACGACCGGAACGATCACCGGGCTCGCGCGGGCGATCACCGTCGCCGACGAGTCGGGCGCCGAAGCGCTCGCCGGGCTCGTCGAGACCGACGCGCAGCTGCAGCCGGGCGACTCGGGCGGCCCGCTCCTCGACTCCGGCGGCCGCGTGATCGGCATCGACACCGCCGCCTCCTCCGGCTTCAGCTTCCGCAATGCGAACGACGGCTACGCCATCCCGATCGACAAGGTCGTGACGGTGGCGAGGCAGGTCGTCGCCGGCCACGGCTCCGCGTCGGTCCACGTCGGCCGGACGGCGTTCCTCGGCGTCTCCGTCCAGTCCGCCGACGCCTACGGCGGCGGCGGGATCCTCGTCGGCGGCGTCATCGCCGGCGGCCCCGCCGCGAAGGGCGGGCTCGGCACGGGCGACATCATCACGAGCGTAGACCGGCGCGCCGTCGCCTCGCAGAACGCGCTCGTCGCCGCGCTCCTCCTGCACCATCCCGGCGACCGCGTCACCGTCGCGTGGACCGACCGCATCGGCGACGACCACGCTGCGACGGTCACGCTCGCGAGCGGGCCGCCGCAGTAGGGAAAGGGGCCCGAGGCAGGCGAAGGCTGCGGCTCCCTCGCCACATCCCCGGACCCCGCGACGAGACTACCCGCCTTTACACGGAGGCGACGCCTCAGGCGTCGCCGCCGCGCATCTCGTCGAGCGCGGACCGGGCCTGCTCGTGGACGGCACGGCGGCGCGCGTCGGGGCCGTCCGGCTCGACCTCGTCCGCGCGCGACTCCGCGAGCTTCGCCCGCAACTGCGCGGCGGGATCCTCGACGGCGCCGGGCGAGGGCTCGGGCTTCCGCCGCGTGGCCGCCCGGTATGCGGCGAGACCGCCTGCCGCCCCGGCGACCCACGTGAGCAGCCGTTTCACGTGCTCGATGCTACAGTGGTCGCCGCTTCCTGCTCCGTCAGCGTGCCGTTCGGTCCCGAGCGTCACCGGCAGTCGGAGCCGACTCAGACCGTGGGAAGGAGACATCGGGGCGTGACGACATACGAGATCTTGCTGCTGCTCGATCCCGAGCAGGCCGAGGCCCATCAGGAGGAGCTGATCGCACGCGTGCGCTCGCTCGTCGAGGCCGCGGCCGGCACGTGGCGAAGCCACGACGCGTGGGGCCGCCGGCGGCTCGCGTACCCGATCGCGAAGAAGGCCGAGGGCGTCTACCACCTCGTCGTCTTCGAGAGCACGCCGGAGACGCTGGACGAGATCGTCCGCGTCCTGAAGATCGACGACGCGGTCCTCCGCCAGATGGCGACGAAGCACATCGAGGGCTCGCGGACGAGCGCGCCCCGCGAGGAGCCGGCGCCGGCCGCGGCCGCCGCTGCCGTCCCGACCCCCGGCTACGCTGAGGCGAACACACGTTCGGACGAGGAGGAGTAGCACCATGGCGAACATCAACCGCGTCGTGCTCGTCGGGAACCTGACGAAGGACCCGGAGCTCCGGCATACGCCCAGCGGAACGGCCGTGTGCAGCCTGCGCATCGCCGTCAACAGCCGGCGCCGCGACGAGTCCGGCCAGTGGGTCGACAAGCCCAACTACTTCGACGTGTCGATCTTCGGCAACCAGGCCGAGTCGAGCGCGCAGTACCTGAGCAAGGGTCGCCCCGTCGGCATCGACGGACGCCTCGACTGGCGCGAATGGGATGCGCAGGACGGGTCGAAGCGCCAGGCGGTGCAGATCATCGCCGAGAGCGTCCAGTTCCTCGGCGGACGCGGCGACGCGCCCGAGGGAGGCAACCAGTTCGTGCCTGCGGGCGCGGCGTCCGAATCCGCTGCCGACTTCCCGCAGACCGCCGACGACGACATCCCCTTCTAGGAGCGAGACGTGGCGAGAGAGAGAACGCAGCAGCAGCAAGGTCGCAAGCGCCCCGGCGGGCCGGCGACCGCGATCAAGCGGCGCAACTGTTACTTCTGCAAGGAGAAGATCGCGGAGATCGACTACAAGAACGTCAACCAGCTCCGCCGGTACATCTCCGAGAAGGGCAAGATCCGCAGCCGCCGCATCACCGGCGCATGCCGCCGGCACCAGGTGCAGATCGCACAGGCGGTGAAGCGCGCCCGCGAGATGGCGCTGCTGCCGTACGTCGCCGAGGGTCCCGAGGAGAGGGAGCGGGGCGGCCGGCGCGACCGTGGCGACCGGGATCGGGACCGCTGATGGACGTCATCCTCCTCGAGGACGTCGACAAGGTCGGGCTTCGCGGGGACGTCGTCTCCGTCGCGCGCGGCTATGCGCGCAACTTCCTGCTCCCGCGCCGGCTCGCCGAGGAGGCGAGCGAGGCGCGCGTCGCCGAGCTGCGCAAGCGCGAGGGGCAGCGCGCACGGCACGAGGCGTCGAACAGCGAGCAGGCGGAGTCGATCGCGAAGACGCTCCGGGAGACGGTCCTCCGCTTCGAGATGAAGGCAGGGCCGACCGGCGCGCTCTTCGGATCGGTGACGCCGACGAACATCGCCGACGAGATCTGGCGCATGCGCAAGATCCGCGTCGACCGGCGCAAGATCGGCCTCCAGAACATCAAGCGCATCGGCCGGTACGGCGTACCGATCGATGTCTTCCAGGACGTCCGCGTCGAGGTGGAGACGCTCGTCGTCCCCGAAGGCGGCGAGCTGCCCTCCGAGGAGGAGCTCCGGGCGATGGAGCAGGCCGAGATCGCGGAGCAGAAGGCGACGGCCGAGCCCACCGCGGCCGACGAGGCGTTCGAGCCCGGCCCGGCGGAGATCGCGATCGAGTCCGAGTCGGACGACTTCGACGAGGCCGTCGAGGTCGCCGCCGAAGAGCAAGAGCTCTAGGCCGGCGGAGCGGACGCGTCGCGTTCGCTCCGTCCACACCCGCTGTGGACGCCTCGGGAATCTCCCGGGAAGTTCCCGCATGCAGCGGTGAATCCATCCACAGCCGCACCGTCCGACGCCGGTGCGACGATGCGCGATTCCCCTGCAAATGGCACAGAAAGACATGTTCACAACGGACTCCCCCACACCTGGCGACGGGCCCGTGAGCCTGCTGGAATCGGGACGCATGGCTCAGCTGGCCCCGGTCGCGACTGCGGCCCCCGTCCCTCCGCAGAACCTCGAGGCCGAAGAATCGGTGCTCGGGGCGATGATGATCTCCCCCGGGGCGATCGGGGCCGTCTCCGAGATCGTCGACGCGGGCGACTTCTACCGCGAGTCGCACGCGAAGATCTATCGCGCAGCGCTCGCGCTGTACGCAAAGGGAGAGCCGGTCGACGCGATCACGCTCACCGACGAGCTCGAGGAGCGCGGCGAGCTCGACGCGGTCGGCGGGCGTGTGCGCCTGCACGAGCTGGCAGCCCTCGTCCCGGCGACGGCGAACTCCGCGCACTATGCGCGCATCGTCCACGAGACGGCGACGCTGCGCGGGCTCATCCGCGCCGGCGGCGAGATCGCGCGGCTCGGCTGGGAACGGCCCGGCGAGACCGGCGACCTCGTCGACCAGGCCGAGCAGATCCTGTACGACCTCTCGCAGCAGCGCGTCACCGGCGAGTGGTCGGAGATCGAGTCGCTGCTGAAGGAGAGCTTCGAGCGGATCACGGCGCTGTACGAGTCCGGCGTCGACCTCACGGGCACACCGTCGGGCTTCCGCGACCTCGACCGGCTCACGTCCGGCTTCCAGCCCGGGAACCTCGTCATCGTCGCCGCGCGGCCGTCGATGGGGAAGTCGGCGCTCGCGCTCTGCATCGCCGCGAACATGGGCGTGCGTCACAACATCCCGGTCGGCCTCTTCACGCTCGAGATGTCGAAATCGGAGGTGACGCAGCGGCTCATGTGCAGCGAGGCGAAGGTGGAGTCGCAACGGCTCCGCAACGGCAAGCTCGCGCAGGACGACTGGCCACGCCTCACCGCCGCGTGCGACAAGCTCGCGAAGGCGCCGATCTACGTCGACGACACCGGCCTGCTGAACATGATGGAGGTGCGCTCGAAGGCGCGGCGACTGAAGGCGCGGCACCCGAATCTCGGCCTCATCATCGTCGACTACCTCCAGCTGCTCACGCCCTCGCACCGGCGCGAGAGCGACGGCCGCGTGCAGGAAGTCTCGGAGATGTCGCGAAGCCTGAAGATCTTGGCACGCGATCTCGACGTCCCCATCGTCGCGCTCTCGCAGCTGTCGCGCGCGGTCGAGCAGCGCACCGACAAGCGCCCGATCCTCTCGGACCTGCGCGAGAGCGGATCGATCGAGCAGGACGCGGACCTGGTCGCGTTCGTCTACCGCGACGAGTACTACAACGAGGACTCGGACCAGCAGGGCATCGCGGAGGTGATCCTCGCGAAGCACCGCAACGGCCCGACCGACTCGATCAAGCTCACCTTCCTCAAGCGGTACGCGAAGTTCTCCGACCTCGCCGCTGCATGAGCGAGCCGGTCCAGGTCGTCGCGATCTCCGCGACCTCGACGGCCTTCACCGCCGTCTGCGAGATCTGCCTCGGCATCGACACCGCCGTCGGGCTGACCGCCTCCACCTTCGCCGGGCGGCTCGACCTCGATCTCCCCGAGGGGGTCTTCCTCTGCCGCCGCGGACACCAGGTGACGGTCGCACGCGTCGAGACCGCCGCCGAGCCCGCGAGGACCGCCGCCGCCTGAATCCGATGGGGCGCTGCCCGCGTACGGACGGCATGCGCGAGCTCTTCGATGCTTCCGGCGCAGCCGGGAGCTAGCTGGGGCTGACCCATCGCGGGGGCACGCCCCACCGAGCCGGGAAGTTCCCACCGGGGCTTCCCGGCTCACGTTCTGCTCGGCTTCGCGATCGCGTCGATCGGCGGGCCGCTCGCGCTCCTCTCGTTCCTGCCCGGCGCCGCCGGCGACGGAGCCCGCTCGGCCGGCCTCGTCGTCGCTCTCGCCCTCGTCGTCTTCGCGGCGCCGCTCGCGATCTGGCTCGCGTTCTCGAGGAGAGTGGTCTCCGGGGGCGGGTTGAGCGCGTTCGTCGAGGCGGCCGCAGGACGGCCCGCCGCCGTCGCGCACGCGTGGATCTGGGCGTTCGCCTACTTCCTCTACCTCCCGTACACGATCACGTTCGTCGTGTACGAAGCGCTCCCGCCCGTCTTCCCGGGCGTGCACGCGTATCGCCCCGCGCTCGAGCTCGTCATTCCGGCCCTGATCGTCGCGCTCGTCTTCCTGCCCGTCCGCCCCCTGCTCGTCGCCCTCGGCGCGCTCGGCGTCGCGCAGGTGATCGCCCTCCTCGTCCTCGCCGGCGTCCTGTACCGCCACGTCGGCGCGCACGTCGCCTCGCATCCGGGGCTCGACGCGACGGGCCGCGCCACCGGCGGCGCGGCGCTCCTGTTCGTGTGCGCGAGCCTTCCGCTGTACTTCGGCGCGGAGGTCCGCGGCGGCGCTGCGGCCGTGCGGCGCACGGTCGCCGTCGCCGTCGCCGTCGTCGGCGCGGCCTTCCTCGTCTCCGCCATCCCGCTCGGCGGCGTCCCGCGCGAGCTCCTCGGCAGTGCCGTCCCCGCGGCGGCCATGGCGCGCGCCTACGCGGGGCGGAGCCTCGAGATCGCCGTCGGCCTCTTGACCGCGGGCGGCACGCTCGCGCTCGTCGTCGCCGAGTATCTCGCGCTCGCACGTCTCCTGCGCTGGTTGAACGGTGTGCCGCTTCGCACCTCGTACGCATGGATCGCGGTGCCCTTTCTCGGGCTCGACGCGATCTCGCTCGTCTCTCCGGGCCGCTTCTACGACGACCTGCTGAAGCCGTCTCTCGGTGCGCTCTTCGTCTCGCAGCTCGCCGTCTTCCTCGTCTTCCCGCTCTGGCGCCGAAGCGTCCCGGCGCTCGTCGCGGCGGCGGTCGGCTCGGGCCTCGCCGCCTGGGGCCTCTACACGCTCGTCGCCGGATCGACCGCCACATAGGGCACACTTCGGCTCGTGCCCGCGACCGTCGTCGTCGGGGCGCAGTGGGGCGACGAGGGGAAGGGAAAGATCGTCGACCTGCTCGCCCAGGAGTCGCATCTCGTGTGCCGCTATCAAGGCGGCCCGAACACGGGGCATACGATCGTCGTCGGCGACGAGACGTTCAAGATCCGCCAGATCCCGACGGGGATCATCAACCGCAAGCCGTGCGTCATCGGCAACGGCTGCGTCATCGACCCGGAGGTGCTGATCGGCGAGCTCGACCGCTTCATCGAGCTCGGCTACCCCGTCGACGACGTGTTCGTCTCCGGGAACGCCCACCTGATCATGCCGTGGCACGTGGCGATCGACCAGGCGAGCGAGCGGCGGCTCGGACGGCTCCAGATCGGGACGACGAAGCGCGGCGTCGGCCCCGCATACGCGGACAAGGCATCGCGCATCGGCATCCGCGTGCAGGACGTGCTCGATCCGAAGATCCTCCGACAGAAGATCGAGGTCGCGCTGGCCGAGAAGAACCTCTGGCTCGAGCGCATCTACGACGTCGAGGCGTTCGACCTGGAGCAGGTGGCGAGCACGTACGAGGTGTACGCGAGCCGGCTCAGGCCCCACGTCGCCGACACGTCGCTCATCGTCGACGAGGCGCTGCGCGCGGGAAAGGACGTGCTGTTCGAAGGCGCGCAGGCGACGCTGCTCGATCTCGATCACGGCACGTATCCGTTCGTCACCTCGTCCAACCCGACGGCCGCCGGCGCGGCGACCGGGACGGGCATCGGCCCGACCCGCATCGACACCGTGATCGGCGTCGCGAAGGCCTACGTCACGCGCGTCGGCGAAGGGCCGTTCCCGTCGGAGATCGAAGGGCCCGAGCAGGAGCGCGTGCGCGAGCTCGGCGGCGAGTACGGGACCGTGACGGGCCGCGGACGCCGCTGCGGCTGGCTCGACCTCGTTGCGCTGCGCTACGCCGTGCGCGTGAACGGGCTCGACCGGCTCGCGCTGACGAAGCTGGACGTGCTCTCGCACTTCGCGGAGATTCCCGTGTGCGTCCGCTACCGCCTGCCCGACGGCACGGAGACCGAGCACTTCCCCGCGCACCAGAGCGACTTCCACGCGGCGCGCCCGGTGTACGAGACGCTCACCGGCTGGGGCGAGGATCTCGACCAGTGCGCGTCGGCCGGCGAGCTGCCCGAGGCGGCGGGCGCCTACGTCGACTTCGTCGAGCGCGAGCTCGGCGTCGCGGTCACGCTCGTCGGCACGGGCGCCGAGCGCGAGAGCGTGCTCACGCGCGCGTGAGCTTCGCCGCCCAGGCGCGGCCGGTGAGCGTGAACGGGCCGTCGGGCTCGCCGAGCTGACGGAAGAGCTCGGCGCGGGCGACCGCGCGCTGCTCGTCGTCGAGCGACGACACCCACACGCCTGCGGGGCCGGCTCCGCCGGCGACCGCGTTCCAGAAATCCTCGAAGTCGCCGTAGTCCTCGTCGACCTCGAGCAGGTCGATCGCCGCCCCCTCGCCGAGCAGCTGCCCGATCTCCGCACGCGTGCGATACATGGCGTCCTCGCCGGGATCGTCGCCGAGCGCCTCGCGCGTCCGCTTGATCGCGGAGAGCATCTCCATCCCCTCGATGTCCCACATGCAGACGGCGACCGACCGGGCGACCCGGAGCATCTCGCGGACACCCGCCGGCGCGTCGCGCATGAACGAGACGACGAGCTGGGCGAGCGCGACGTCGAACGAGTCGTCTCGCCATGGGAGCTCCTCGGCCGCGCCCTCCCGCACGTCGACGGCGGGGAAGCGCCGCCGCAGCGCGGCGACGAACTGTGGTGACGGCTCGATCGCCGCCGACGCGACGTCGCGCCGCACGAGCTCGGCGGTGAGCGCGCCCGTCCCGGCTCCGACATCGAGCACGCGCATGTCGCGCTCGATTCCCGCGAAGTCGGCGAAAACGGGGGCGAGCTTCCGGGAGAAGCGTCCCATGAAGCGGTCGTATGCCTCGTCAGACGTCCACATCGGTCGCAGTATTCACGTTGCGGAGGAGGCTGTCGTCGAGATGCAGCACGGTGACGTCGAGACCGTCGATCGCGCGGCGGATCGAGAGCTCGCCCGACGTGAGCGCCGGGAGCGCGGTCTTGCGATACGCGCCGGGCAGCGGCCCCGTCTGCGGGATGGCCGCGTCACGGCACGCGTCCGCGAGCGCGCGCAGCGCGTCGGCGGTCATGTTCGGCATGTCGACCGGAAGGACGACGCACACGGCGGTGTCCGCCGCGCGCAGGCCGGCGACGAGCCCGTGGATGGCGGCGCGCTCGGCGACCCCGTCCGCGAGCACGGGGAAGGGCAGCTTCTCGTCGCCCTTGCCGACCGCGATGCGCGCGTCGCACGCCTCGCCGAGAACGCGCCACGCCCGTTCGGCGAGCGTCTCGTCGCCGATGCGCGCGAGCGCCTTCGGCGACCCGAAGCGCGTGCTCGCCCCGCCGACGAGCAGCAGACCCGTCAACCGATCCGCCACGTCTCGGTGTAGGCGTTGACCGATCCGCCGCGGACGAAGCCGCAGAGCGTGATGCCGCGGTCGGCGGCGAGATCGACGGCGAGGCTCGACGGGGCGCCGACGGCGACGAGAACCGGGCAGCCGGCCACCGCCGCCTTCTGCACGAGCTCGAACGACAGCCGGCCGCTCACGCACACGATGGAGCCGGACAGCGGGAGCCTGCCCTCGAGGAACGCCCAGCCGACGACCTTGTCCAGCGCGTTGTGGCGACCGACGTCCTCGCGCACGCACAGGAGCGTCCCGTCCGCATCGAAGAGCCCGCTCGCATGCAGCCCGCCGGTCGCCGCGAATGCCGCCTGGCCCTCGCGCAGCCGGTCCGGAAGGGATGCGATCGTCGCGAGCGGCACGCGCAGGTCGGCCACGACCCGCGCCGCCTCGACCGCGACCGCTTCGAGTGCGCCCTTGCCGCACACCCCGCACGACGACGACGTGTAGAAGCTGCGCCGCAGCCGATCGAGGTCGAAGCCGTCCGCGACGACCTCGATCGTGTTCGCGGCGAGGTCGTCGGTCATCTCCGCGCGCTCGGGCCGCAGCCCCTCGGAGAGGCAGAAGCCGAGCGCGAGCTCCTCGTCGTTTCCCGGCGTCCGCATCGTCACCGCGACCGGAGAGCCGCCGATGCGGATCTCGAGCGGCTCCTCGACGGCGACGTGGTCGCGCTCGCGCACGCCGGCCGGCAGGCGCACGACATCGACCTCGGCCGCCGAGTACGGCGGAGCGTCCACGTCCGGGGACTCTACGTAGGATCGCGCCGTGAAGGTGCTCGTCGTCGGGTCTGGCGGTCGCGAGCACGCGCTCGTCTGGTCGCTTGCGCGCACGGACGCCGTCGAGCTGCACGCTGCGCCGGGCAACCCGGGCATCGCCGCCCTCGCGAGCTGCCATCCCGCGCGCGCGGAGGATCCCGCCGCGATCGTCCCGCTCGCCGCCGAGCTCGGCGTCGACCTCGTCGTCGTCGGCCCGGAGGCCCCCCTCGTCGTCGGCCTCGCCGACGCGCTCCGGCGGCGCGGCATCGCCGTCTTCGGGCCGAGCGCGGAGGCCGCCCGCATCGAGGGCTCGAAGGCGTTCGCGAAGGAGGTGATGGCTGCGGCCGGCGTCCCGACGGCCGGCACGCTCGCGGTCGCGCGCCCGCCCTGCGTCGTCAAGGCGGACGGGCTCGCGGCCGGCAAGGGCGTCTGGGTGTGCCGCGACGAGGCCTCACTCGATGCCGCGCTGCGTGCGGCGCAGGCGCTCGGACAGCCGTTCCACGTCGAGGAGCTGCTCGAGGGGCCCGAGCTGTCCGTCTTCGCGATCGCCGACGCCGGGGAGGCGGTCGTCCTCCCCGCCTCGCGCGACTACAAGCGCATCGGCGACGGCGACATCGGGCCGAACACGGGCGGCATGGGATCGTTCAGCCCGGTCGCCGACGCGCCGCCCGTCGACGAGATCGTCGAGACCGTCCACCGGCCGGTCCTGCGCGAGCTCATGCGGCGCGGAACGCCGTTCACCGGCTGCCTGTACGCCGGGCTCATGCTCACCGAGCGCGGCCCGCGGGTGATCGAGTTCAACTGCCGCTTCGGCGACCCGGAGACGCAGTCGCTCCTGCCTCGGCTCGAGGGGAGCGTGCTCGAGCTCCTCGCCGCGGCCGCGGCCGGCGAGCTTTCCGGCGTCGCTCCTCCGGCGTGCGGCGGCGCCGCGGTCACGGTCGTCGCCGCGTCGCGCGACTATCCCGACCGGGGCGAGTCGGGGACGACCATCGCGGGCCTCGACGAGGCGGCGGCGACCGGCGCGCTCGTCTTCCACGCGGGCACCGCGCTCCAGGACGGCCGCGTCGTCACGAACGGCGGCCGCATCATCGACGTCGTCGGGACGGGCGAGACGGTGGAGGCTGCGCGTACTGCGGCGTACGCGGGCCTCGCATGCGTAGATTTCGCGGGGATGCGTTACCGGAGCGACATCGGTGGCTGAGGTCGGGATCCTCGTCGGGTCGGAGTCCGACCGCGAGCGCATGCAGCCCGCGCTCGACGTGCTCGAGGAGCGCGGCGTCGCCTACGAGTTCGACGTCCGATCGGCCCACCGTACGCCGGACGCCGTCGCCGAGTACGCGCGCACGGCGCGCGAGCGGGGAATCCGCGTGCTCATCTGCGGCGCAGGACTGTCGGCTGCGCTCCCCGGCGTCGTCGCCGCGCATACCGATCTCCCCGTGATCGGCGTGCCCTTCCGCTCGAGCCTCAGCGTTCTCGACGGCCTCGATGCGCTGCTCGCGATCGCCCAGATGCCGCCGGGCGTGCCGGTCGCCGCGGTGGGCGTCGACAACGCGCGCAACGCCGCGGCGCTCGCGCTGCGGATCCTCAACCGAACGACATGATGTTCGTGTACGCGGCCGGCACGCTCGCGGGAGCCGTGCCGTGCCCCTGCACCGCGAGCTGGCGGACGAGCATCCGATGCGCATCCGTCGGCTTGACGCCGTGGTTGGCCGAGGTGCGCTCGGTCATCACGCCCGCGAACTTGACGGGACGGTGGTAGCGCTTCTTCGCGACCTGCGCGAGCGCCGCCCATTCCTGCGCCATCGTCTGGTTGTAGATCTCCGGGATCGCACGGGCGTAGCGCATGCCGCCCGTGACATAGAACGCCTGGTGCGCGTTCCAGACGCCACTGACGATCCCGCCGTCGAGCGAGCCGTAGTTGTAGAGCGCGTATCCGACCCGCGAGTCCGCGTAGCCCCGGTAGAAGTCGCGTGTCCGCCAGAAGCTCGGGTCCCACGCCGGCTCGACGTCGTCCGCCGCCGCGGCGGTGACGTGGGCGGCGAAGTTCGCGGCGCGAAGGCTGCGCTGGAGGTTCATCACCTCGCTCGCCCACCTGCGGCCGGCCTGATAGACGCTCGGGACGCTCGGGTGGTAGTTGCTCGTCCCACGCGCGAGCTCGATGCGGTCGCGCGAGCCTTTCGGCAGGCAGCGGACGTAACCGGTGGCGTACGCACCCATCGCGTGCGTGATGTCGCGGTTCCCGGCGAACGCGCCGGAGAAGAGGATCGTCCCGTAGGTGCGGCCGTCGTACGAGGGCTTGCCGAAGTCGAGGATGACGACGCCGGTCGCGCCGCGCTGCGCCGCGTTGCATCCCTGCCGGCGGAGAACGCCGGGGCTCGTCGAGCTCTCGTACAGGGAGATGGTCGCCTTCGACGCCGTCGTCGGCTTCGGATCGTGCTTGCGCCGGACCGCGCGCTCCTGCAGCCTGGCGTCCTTCACGACCTTCTCCGCCGCTCGCGGGAGCGGGGCGAGACCGGTGAGGAGGGACACGGGCCGTGCACCGGCCCCGGACGGCGGAGTCGGGACGGGCTCGGGCGCGCCCGTGAGGATGACCGTGGCGAGCGAGCCGAACGCGAAGCTCGCGGCGCACGCGAGGACGGCAGGGCCTCGCTTGAAAAGTAGGTTCCTACAGGTTTCAATGGACATATGCCGGTCAACCTACCGAGGCCTTCGGCTGACCGCCCTCCCCCGACCGAGGGATCGGACGCGCCCTCTAGACTGGGTGCGGTGATCGCCCGCTACTCCCGCCCGGCCATGGCCGCGATCTGGTCGGAGGAGGGCAAGCTGGCGACCTGGCTGGCGGTCGAGCTCGCGGCCACGGCCGCCTGGGCCGAGCTCGGGGTCGTGCCGCCGGAGGCGGCGGAGCTGATCGCCGGGGCCGCGCCGCCACCGGTCGAGCGGGTGGCCGAGCTCGAGGCCGTCCTCCACCACGACACGGCCGCCTTCGTCGACGCCGTCTCGGAGACGCTCGGCGCCGAGGGCCGGTGGTTCCACTACGGCCTGACCTCCTCGGATGTCGTCGACACGGCGCTCGCCGTCCAGATCCGGGCGGCCGGACGGCTGATCCTTGAGGGGATCGAGCGCGCCCACGCGGCCGTCGTCGCGCGCGCCGAGGAGCACCGCCTGACGCTTCAGATGGGCCGGACGCACGGCGTCCACGCCGAGCCGACGACGTTCGGCCTCAAGCTCGCCGGCTGGGCGTTCGAGCTCGACCGCGGCCGCGGCCGCGTCGCCCGCGCGCTCGAGGGCATGCGCGTCGGCAAGCTCAGCGGCGCAGTCGGGACGTACGCGGCGACCGACCCCGAGCTCGAGCGAATCGCGTGCGAGCGCCTCGGCCTCGAGCCGGCGCCGACGTCCACGCAGATCCTCCAGCGCGACCGGCACGCGGAGCTCCTGTGCGCGCTCGCCGTCGTCGCCTCGTCGCTCGACACGTTCGCGCTCGAGATCCGGCACCTCGCGCGCACCGAGGTGGCGGAGGTCCAGGAGCCGTTCGGGAAGGGCCAAAAAGGATCATCGGCAATGCCGCACAAGCGCAACCCCGTCGTGGCGGAGCGCATCTGCGGCCTCGCGCGCGTCGTCCGCGGGACCGCGCTCGTCGGGCTCGAGAACGTGGCGCTCTGGCACGAGCGGGACATCTCCCACTCGTCGGCCGAGCGGGTCGTCGTTCCCGACGCCTTTCTCGCGCTCGACTACATGCTCGACCGCTTCGCGTGGCTCGTCGAGGGGCTCGTCGTGCGCCCGGAGCGGATGCGCCGCAACCTCGAGGCGAGCCATTACCTCTTCTTCAGCCAGCGCGTCCTGCTCGCGCTCGTCGAGTCGGGCCTCGCGCGAGACGACGCGTACCGGCTCGTCCAGCGCAATGCGATGCGCGCGTGGGACGAGGAGCTCGACTTCCGCGAGCTCGCGCGCGCCGACCAGGAGATCGCATCGCGCGTCGAGCTCGACGCCGTCTTCGACCTCGACGCATACACCAAGCACGTCGACACCGTGTTCAACCGCCTGAAGGAGCCAGCCAATGTCTGAAGCCGTCCACGTCGGCTCGGGGAAGGTCCGCGAGCTCTACGCCCTCGACGACGATCGCCTGCTGCTCGTCGCCAGCGACCGCATCTCGACCTTCGACGTCGTCCTGCCGACCGAGATCCCCGACAAGGGCCGCGTGCTGACGGGCCTCTCCGGCTTCTGGTTCACGCTGCTGAAGGCGATCGTTCCGAACCACATGCTCGCCATCCGCGCGGACGGGCGCTCGATGGAATGCCGGAAGCTGAACATGCTCCCGATCGAGTGCGTCGTGCGCGGCTACCTCGCCGGCTCCGGCTGGAAGGACTACAAGGCGACGGGCGCGACGTCCGGCCACGCGCTTCCCGAGGGCCTGAGCGAGTCCGACCGGCTGCCCGCCCCGATCTTCACGCCGGCGACGAAGGCGCAGACCGGGCACGACGAGAACATCTCCCGCGACCAGGCGGCCGACCTCGTCGGGCACGCACGGCTGCGCGAGGTGGAGGAGGTCGCGATCGAGCTCTACCGGGTCGCGGCCGAGCACGCGTGGGGCGCCGGAATCATCATCGCCGACACGAAGTTCGAGTTCGGGGTCGACGAGCACGGCCGCCTCGTCCTCGGGGACGAGGCGTTGACCCCGGACTCGTCGCGCTTCTGGCCCGGAGAGTCGTACGCTCCGGGACGCGCGCAGGACAGCTTCGACAAGCAGTTCGTTCGCGACTTCTGCGAGACGACCGGCTGGGACAAGACGTACCCGGGCCCCGAGCTCCCCGCGGAGGTCGTTCAGGGCACGCGCGCGAAGTACGTCGAGGCGTTCGAGCGGCTGACGACGATCCCCTTCGACGCGTATCTCGAGAGCCCGTCGGTCGTGCTCGGGTGAAGGCCACCGTCCTCGTTCGGCCGAAGGCGGGCATCCTCGATCCGCAGGGCGATGCAGTCGAGCGCGCGCTCGGCCATCTCGGCTTCGCCGTCTCGGACGCGCGCGTGGGCAAGGTCGTCGACCTCGAGGTGAATGCAGAAGACGAAGCAGCGGCCCGCGCGCAGGTCGAGAAGATGTGCGAGCAGCTTCTCGCGAACCCGCTGATCGAGTCGTACGAGATCGAGCTCGGTGGCTAGTCCTCAGCCGCGCATCGGCGTCGTCACGTATCCCGGGTCGCAGGACGACCGCGACGCGCTCTGGGCGCTCGCCGCGCTCGACGCGGAGGCGGTGCCCGTCTGGCACGAGGAGGCCGAGCTGCCCGCGCTCGACGCCGTCGTCTTGCCGGGGGGCTTCTCGTACGGCGACTATCTCCGCTGCGGCGCGATCGCGCGCTTCTCGCCGGCGACGGCCGCGGTTCGCGCGTTCGCAGAACGCGGCGGCCTCGTCCTCGGGATCTGCAACGGCTTCCAGATCCTGTGCGAGGCGGGCCTGCTGCCGGGCTCGCTCCTCCGCAACGCCTCGCTTCGCTTCGTCTGCAGGGACGTACGGCTCCGTGTCGAGCGCGCCGACACGCCGTTCACCTCACGGTGCGAGCAGGGCCAGACCGTCGTCATCCCGGTGAAGCACGGCGACGGCCGCTACGTGCCGCCGCCCGACCTCGATCCCGCGCAGGTCGTGCTCCGCTACCGCGACAACCCGAACGGGTCGGTCGAGGACATCGCCGGCGTCTGCAACGAGGCCGGGAACGTCTTCGGGCTCATGCCGCACCCCGAGCACGCCGTCGACCCCTTGCTGGGGTCGGCGGACGGTGCTCTGCTTCTGGCCTCGCTCGTCGAGGCCGCGCGCGATCGCGCTCTCGCGGCGGCCTAGCCTGCGTTCCGGCTGAGCCAGGGATCGACGAAGACGTCGTCGACCTGCCACGTCCCGCTCGAGCCCGTGTTCGTCAGGCGGAGCTGGGCCGAGACGGTCGCGAGGGGAAGCGACAGGAGGGACGGCACGTCGGCGGTCGGCTCCCAGGCGGCGTAGCCGGCGGGGCCGAAGCTCGTGACGTTCAGGATCCCCGTGACGTTTCCGAGCAGCCCGTAGAAGACGATCTGCGCGCGCAGCGAGCCGTTCGCGCCGTTCGCCTTGGCGAACATCCGCCAGTCGGGCGCGAGCAGAGCCGTGCACACGCGCGGGCTCGAGGCGGTGCCGCCCGGCCCGATCGAGAGGGAGCTGGAGCCGGAGCCGTTGACCCCCCACGGCTCGTTGCCGGTCACGACGGTCGAGCCCGAGACGCTCCACCCGCTCGTCCCGTTCTCGAAGCCGTTGTTGGCGAAGCCGAAATAGTCGTTGTAGTCGCCGAACTGGGCGAACGGCTGCTGGTTCGCCGGACAGGTGAGAAGCCCCGCGCTACCGGCCGGCGCCGATACCGCCGCGACACAGGCGCCCAGTGCAAATGCGAGAGCCAGCCGCTTGATCATGGTCGCCACCCCGACCTCCTGAGAACGCCGCAGAACTTGGACAGGCCGCACTCTCCCCGCGGTCGGTCGCCCCCGCGATCCCTCTTCGAGGGGATCTTGCGCAGAGTCCCTCGACCGAGGTACGTGGAGAGGCATTTCCCGATGGACAATCTCACTGTGGAAGCCGCTGCGGCCGGCACTCTTTCCCACGACCTGTTCGCGACCGAGCTGGTCGAACGCGCGCGCTCGCAATCGGGCCGCGCGCTCGGCAACCGTGCGCTCGCGTACCTCCTGGCCGCCGGGTTCCTCGCGGCCGCGATCGCGACGGCCGCGCTCGCGCCGCCGCTTCGCGGCTTCTCACCCGTCGCGGCGGTCGTCGCGGTCATCGCGTACGCCGCCGTCTCGCGCGTCACCTTCGAGGTGGGCAACGGCCTCGTCGTCGCGACGCAGCTCGTCCTCGTCCCGATGCTGTTCGCGCTCCCTGCGCGCGACGTGCCGCTTCTCATCGCCGCCGGCTACCTCGCCGGCCAGCTGCCCGAGTTCGCCCGCGGCCGGGTACCCGTCGACCAGTGGCCGATCTTCGTCTTCGGCTCGTCATACTCCCTCGGCCCAGCGCTCGTCCTCGCCCTCGCGCACGCGCGTGCGCCGAGGTGGCAGGATGCGGCTGTCTACCTCGGCGCCTTCGCCGCCCAGTGGACGGCGGACTTCGTCCCGAACGCGCTCTGGTCGCGGCACTGCTGGGGCATCCCGCTGCGCGAGCAGGCGAGCGCGATGCGCGTGTCGCTGCTCGTCGACGGGTCCCTCGCACCGATCGGGCTCGTCGTCGCATTCGCCTCCAGGGGCACGATCTGGGGCTTGTTCGCGGCCATGCCGCTCGTCGTCCTCCTGCACGTCTTCGCGCGGGAGCGCCAGCGCCGGCTCGACCACGCCCTCGAGCTCTCGGGCGCGTACAAGGGAACGGCGCTGCTTCTCGGCGAGATGATCGAGGCCGACGACGCCTACACGGGCAGCCACAGCCGCGACGTCGTCGATCTCGTGCTCGCCGTGTCGGACACCCTGGGCCTCGATCCGCAGACGCGGCGGCACGCGGAGTTCGCGGCCCTCCTGCACGACGTCGGCAAGGTGAAGATCCCGTCCGAGATCATCAACAAGCCGGGCCCGCTCGACGCGGACGAATGGGCGCTCATGAGCACGCACACGGTGCTCGGCGAGGAGATGCTCGGCCAGGTGGGCGGGCTCCTCGGCGCCGTCGGCCACGTCGTCCGGTCCTCGCACGAGCGCTGGGACGGCGGCGGCTATCCCGACGGCCTCGCGGGCGAGCAGATCCCGATCGCCGCGCGGATCGTGTCCGCCTGCGATGCCTGGAGCGCGATGACGACCGACCGCGCCTACCGCACGCGGCTCTCGCACCGCGAGGCCGTCGCAGAGCTGCGCCGGTGCGCCGGGTCGCAGTTCGACGAGCGCGTCGTCGATGCGCTCCTCTCTGTTCTCCACGGGTAGCTACATCCCGAGCGCCTCCGCGAGCGCTGGATGGTGCGACAGCCGCTCGTGCAGTCGCGCAAGGTCGCGCGCCCGGAGCGTGACCGGCCCGCGCCGCGCCCGTCCGTCCGTCGTGTACGCGAACCGCACGAGCCGCTCGCCGCTCGCCGTCTCGAGCAGCTCCACTCTCGTCGAGAAGCGGCGCTCGCCGGCCTGCTGCCGCACCGACACGTGCTCCACGAGGTCCGCTCCGCCCCACGGGGTCGCCGCCTTCGAAGTCGCCATGGACGGAACGTATGCAGCGAGGTGTGACCCGGGTGTGACGCCTTCCCGCCGCGTCAGGCGGGTCGCTCGTCGCCTCGGGGCGGCTCTTGCAGCTCGAGGAGCAGGGTGCGGAGAAGGGCGAAGCGTTCCGGTCCGAGCTGCCGCTCCCAGGCGGCTTCCATCTCGGCGACCGCGTCGCGGATCACGCCGACCGCGTCGAGGCCTCGTCGCGTGAGGGCGATCCTCTTGGAGCGGAGGTCGTCGGGGTGGCGCTCGCGCTCGAGGTAGCCGAGGCGCTCGAGCTCGCGCAGGAGGTAGTTCAGCGCCTGCTTGCTGATCCCGAGCCGGGCGGCGACGTCGGTCGGCCTCGCCCCCTGCGGCCCCGGGTAGCGGAAGACGGTGAAATAGGCCCGGTCGAAGTCCTCGAAGCCGCGCTCGCGCAGCCGATCGAGCATGTGCTGCTGGACCGCCTCCCACGGCATGCGCAGGAGGGCGCCGATCAGCGGGGGCCCGAACGGCGCCGTCTCGTCGATCTCGGACGAATTCATAAAGCGACTTGACAAATAGCTCCCACCGCCTCTATGGTAAAGCAACTTTACCGGACACGGAAGAGAGGGGCGATGACGACGAGCACGCACGACGAGATCAGGGTGGGAGCGATCGCGATCCGGTTCCTGCTCGAGGGCGCCCAGTCGAACGGCTCGGTGGCGGCGTTCGAGTTCGCCGTCCCGGCCGGCTCCAGGGTCCCGGCGGCGCACAGCCACGACGGCTACGAGGAGACGATCTACGGGCTCGAGGGCACGCTCGTCTGGACGGTCGAAGGCGAGGTGCACGAGATCGGCACCGGCGAGGTGATCTGCATCCCCCGCAGCGTCGTCCACCAGTTCGCGAATCTCGGCGAGCTCGACGCCAGGGCCCTCGCGATCGTGACTCCCGGCATCCTTCGCGCCGACTACTTCCGCGAGGCCGCCGCCGTCATCGACGCCGCCGCCGGCGCGCCGCCCGACCCGGCGGCGATCGCCGCCGTGATGCGACGGCACGGGCTCACCCCCGCGCCATGAGCCCGACGGCGACGATTCACCGCGGGCCGCTCCACGACCGGCTCCCGCTGCCCTCGGCGCAGCGAGGCGACGAGCAACACGTCCTCATGGTCGAGTTCGCGGCGCCGGACGGACGGAGGTGGCAGGCGATCGGCGGGGGCGACAGCCTCGCCGACGCCATCGCCTTCGCCCGGGACAGCTGCCCCGCCGGCGCGACCTGGCGACCCTCCGGCTGGAGCGAGCTCTATGGCGACTGAGGCCGCCGCCGCGACGACGATCAGCGTCCTCGTCGCCCAGGAGAGCGTCAGCCTCACCTACGCCGGTCGCGGGGCGGGCGAGCGCGTCGCCGGTCTCCATATCCACCGGCACGCCGAGGCGTTCTACGTCCTCGAAGGCGCGCTCACGTTCGAGGTCGGAGCCGAGCGGGAGACGATCACGATCGGCTCGGGCGGCTTCGTCGCGGTTCCTCCCGGCCTCGCGCACGGGTACCGCACCGCCCGCGGCCACCCGGCACGCTGGCTCATCGTCCACGCCCGCGACGGCGGGTTCGCCGCGTTCATGCGCGGCATGCGCGACGGCGTCGAGGTCGACTGGGACGTCGCACCGGTCCCCGCCGACGGCGGCCTGCCGGCGGACCGTGCGATCGTCGCCCGCCCGTGCCCTACGATCACGCGATGAGCCGTTACCTGCACACGATGATCAGGGTCACCGATCCCGAGAGAAGCCGGGCGTTCTACGAGGCGCTCGGCATGGAGTTTCGTCGCGAGATGGACATCGTCCGCGAGGGCGTCACGGAGGCGACGAACTACTTCTTCGGCTATCCCGGCCAGGACGAGGAGTTGGAGCTCACCGTCAACCACGACGGTCGCACCTACGAGATCGGCACCGGCTACGGGCACATCGCGATCGGCGTGGAGGATCTCGACGCGACCCTCGCATCGCTCGAGCGGCAGGGGATCCGGCCCGAGCGCGAGCCCTACCGCGTTCGCGAAGGCGGCAGCCGTCTCTGCTTCGTCCGGGATCCCGACGGATATCGCGTGGAGGTGCTCGAGAAAGCCGGTTCCTGAGCCGTCCGCCCTGCGGCGGACGCTACGGCGCCCGCGGATCGGTCTCGCGCGCGAGCCGCCCGGCCTCCCCTTGCTTGCGCACGAGCTGGTATCCCCCTCCGCGGTGGACGACCTTCTCGATCTCCGGCAGCTCATGACCGAACGCGAGGACGAAGACGGCCGGATCCTGCCGGGCGCGGTCGTACTCGGCGAGCGGCATCGTCACCGTCAGCGTGCAGTCGACGTTCGAGCACTCGCACACGAACGCGTACATGTGGTTGTCGACGCCGTGACCGACGGCCGCGGCCTCGATCCGCTCGTTCACCTCCCGGAAGAGGCGCTCGTTCTCGGCCAATCTGCGCTCGCGCTCGTCCACGCCAGCTGAAACGGCGAACCCGAGTTTTTCGTTTCAGGCAGGCAGCTCGTCCTCGAGCATCGCGTAGAGCACCGCGTCCTGCCACTCGCCGTTCTTGCGATACGCCTTCCGCTTCACACCCTCGCGCACGTAGCCGACCCGCTCGGCGTGCGCGAGAGCGCGCTCGTTGAAGCCGTAGATCTGGATCTCGAGGCGGTGGAAGCCGAGCTCGCGGAGGACGAGGCGCTGAAAGGCCCGCGCGAGGTCGTCTCCGAGCCTGCGCCCGCGGAAGCGCGGATGGACGGCGAGACGCCCGCCTTCGACGATGCCGTTGCGCTCGTTCGCCACGCGGTAGGAGGCGGAGCCGATCCGCTCGCCGTCCGCCTCGGCGACGAGCCAGCCGAACGACTCCGGCTCTTGCTCCGACCGCTCGATGTCGGCGAGCACTTCCTCGAGCGAGGCGGGCGCGCGGCCGAGGAACGCCCGCGTCTCCTCGCCGGTCACGAGCTCGAGGAGGAACTGCGCATCAGAGCGGCTGGCGCGCCGCAGCTCGACGGACACGCCGCGACGCTACCGAAACGGCGCCGGAGCCGAGCGCGACGCCGGCCGAGATGAGCACGAGCCCGGCGAGCTTCTGGATCGACACGCCCTCGCCGAGGAAGACGGCGCCGTAGACGAGGGCGAAGGCCGGCAGCATGTAGGCGACGAGCACCGAGCGCGACGAGCCGTACAGGCGGATCATCCGGTAGGAGAGGATCTGGGCGAGCGCGGTCCCGAGCAGGCCGAGCACGGCCCCGGACCCGACCGACTTCCATCCCGGCGCATGCGAGGGCAGCGTCGCGAGCGCGAGCGGGAGGAGCAGGACGAACGCCCCGGCCATCGACACCGCCGCGAGGACGGGGCCGCCGACGCTCATCCGCCGGCCGGCATAGAGGTTCGCGGCCGCATAGGAGACGGATGCGACGACGATGGCGCCCACCCCGGCCGCCCCGCGCAAGCCTCCCTGCGGGTGCACGCCCGCGAGGATGGCGACGCCGACGAGGCCGAGGAGGACGCCCGCGAGCCGCCAGCCGGTCGAGCGCTCGCTCGGGACGAAGAAGACGGCGAGGAGCGCGACGAAGATCGGCACGGACGAGTTCGCCACCGCCGCCGTCCCCGAGTCGACCGACTTCTCGCCCCATGCGATGAGGGTGAACGGCACGGCCGCGTTCAGCACCGCGAGCACGAGCCCCGGCCGCCACGCGCGCGCGAGCGCCCGCCCGCCGTAGCGGCGCCGGGCGAACGCGAGAAGGACGGGGGCCGCGCAGAGCAGGCGGATCTCGATGAGCGCCGCCGGCGAGAGGTCGCGGACGCCGACCTTGATGAACAGGTACGACGACCCCCATATCGCCCCGAGGACGACGAGGAGGAACGCGTACCGGCGGCTCACGAGGTCATCGTCGAGGGAGGCTAGACTGAATCACCTGACGCAGGTAGCGGAACAGCCGCTCCATCGCGCCCTCGGTCTCACCGACTGGGAGGCGGATCGAATCCGGGAGCTACTCGGCCGCGACCCGAACCACTTCGAGCTCGCCGTCTTCTCGCTTCTCTGGTCGGAGCATTGCGGCTACAAGCACTCCGCGCCGCTCCTGCGCCGCCTCCCATCCTCGGGCGAGCGCGTCCTGCAGGGCCCCGGCGAGAACGCGGGCGTCCTCGATCTCGGAGACGGGATCGCAGTCGCGTTCAAGGTCGAGTCGCACAACCATCCCTCCGCGGTCGAGCCGTTCCAGGGCGCCGCAACCGGGATCGGCGGGATCCTCCGCGACATCGTCGCCATGGGCGCGCGGCCGATCGCGCTCCTCGACGGCCTGTGGTTCGGGGCGCCAGACCACGACTTCGACCGGGCCGTCGCCGGGATCGGCCATTACGGCAACTGCGTCGGTGTCCCGAACGTCGGCGGGCAGACGGTCTGGGACGACGCCTACCGCGGCAACTGCCTCGTGAACGCGATGTGCGTCGGCCTCCTGGACGCGCGGCGCCTGCAGACGGCGAAGGCGCAGGGGCCGGGCAACCTCGTCGTCCTCTTCGGCGCGACGACCGGACGCGACGGCATCGGCGGCGCCTCCGTCCTCGCGAGCCAGGAGCTCGGGGAGGACGACGCGGGCAAGCGGCCGTCGGTGCAGGTCGGCGACCCGTTCACCGGCAAGAAGCTGATCGAGGTCTCCGTCGAGCTCGTCGAGTCGGGCCTCGTCGAGTCGCTGCAGGACTGCGGTGCGGCCGGCCTCGCCTCGGCGCTCTCCGAGATGGCCGGGGACGGCGCCGGCCTCGACGTCCACCTCGACCGCGTGCCGCTGCGCGAGGCGGA
>JAGWRZ010000138.1 GCA_028876365.1 Acidobacteriota bacterium
GCCCTCGGGCGCGCGCGCGCCGAGGTCGCCGGCGGCGAGCGCGCGCGACGCCGCGCTGACGCGCTCGAGCGAGCGGCCGATCGCACGCGCGAGGAAGAGCGCGGCGCCGACGGCAGCGAGAGCGGCGCCGGCCGCGACGGCGAGGATCTTCGTGTCGGCGCCCATGTGGAACATCACCCAGCCGGACAGCAGCACGGCGGCGAGCGGGACGCAGGCGGCGAGCAGCGCGAGCCCTGCGAGCTGGCCCCCCACGCTCGGCGCACGGCGGAGGACGAGCGCGCCGAGCAGGCCGGCGCCGAAGCTCGCAGCGGCGACGCCGAGCGCGAAGCCGATCACGGGCTCAGCCGGTAGCCCACGCCCCAGACCGTCTGCAGGTGCGCGGGCTGCGCCGGATCGTCCTCGATCTTCTCCCGCAGCCGCCGCACGTGGACGGTGACGGTGCCGGTGTCGATCGCCGTCTCGTAGCCCCAGACGCGGTCCATCAGCTGGTCGCGCGAGAACACCTGCCGCGGGTGCGACGCGAGGAACGACAGCAGGTCGAACTCGCGCGCCGTCAGCGGCACGAGCTCGCCGGCCTTCCGCACCTCACGCGTGGAGCCGTCGAGCGTGACGGCGCCGAACGCGAACACTCCGGCGCGCGCCGGCCCGCGCTCCGACCGACGCAGCACGGTGCGCACGCGCGCCGCCAGCTCGCGGGGAGAGAACGGCTTCGTCACGTAGTCGTCGGCGCCGAGCTCGAGCCCGACGATGCGGTCCGCCTCCTCCCCACGCGCGGTCAGCAGGATGACGGGGACGTCGCTGCGCTCGCGGATCCACCGGCACAACGTCAGCCCGTCCGTCCCCGGGAGCATGACGTCGAGGACGACGAGGCTCGGCTCCTCCGCCTCGAACACCCGCCGCGCGCCCGTGCCGTCCTCCGCCTCGAGCGTCGTGTGCCCGTCGCGGCGGAGATACCGGACGACGACGTCGCGGACGATCGGCTCGTCGTCGACGACGAGGACGGTTGCCACGCCCCCTATTGTGGCTTCCACTTGGCGTGGTGGCGAGCCGCCCAGTCCTCGCTCACCGTGCCGAGCGTCATCCCGCGCAGCGCATGCCGCGTCGCCGGATGGATGAGCGCCAGATAGAGATGCCCGACGAGCAGCGCGAGCGCGGCGAACATGAGCCCGTCGTGGAGGACGACCGTGCTCGCGAAGCGAAAGCGCGTGTCGCGCTCGCCGAGCCACAGCAGCATCCCGGAGACGAGGAAGAGCACGGTGAACGCCGCCGTGAGCGTCGCGTTGATCTTCTGGCCGGCGTTGAAGCGCCCCTGCTTCGCGTGCCCGCCCCGGAGCCAGCGGAGGTCGTCGCCGTCGAACGCGTCCAGCTCGCGCGCGAGCCGCAACAGCCCGCGGCGGTCGCCGAGCACGACGATGATCGCGAGCAGCGACACCCAGCCGATCCCCGACCAGAAATGGATGTCCTTCATCAGCGGACGCCTGCTGACGAGCACCGACAGGCTCGGCAGGTAGAGGACGAGCCCGGAGCCGAGCAGCGTGAGGAAGCCGAGCGCGTTCGCCCAGTGCAGTATCCGCTCCGTCTTCGAGAAGCGCCGGACGTAGCGCGTCACGAGCTGTACCCGTTCGAGTGGCCGACCCAGGCGTCGCGGTCGTAGCCGAGCTGCTCCCAGTAGCCGTCCTGGGGGTGCGCGACGAGGTTGATCCCCGCCATCCACTTGACGTTCTTGTAGCCGTACATCTCGGGGATGACGAGGCGCATCGGCGCGCCGTGCTCGCGCGGCAGCGGCTTCCCGTTCATCTCGTAGGCGAGCATCACGTCCTTCAGCAGCGCCTGCTGCATCGTCAGATAGTCGACGTACGGCTGCTCGGCCGAGACGAACTGCACCGCGCCCGCTTCCGGGAGGGGCCGCACGAGGCCGAAGACGTCGGTGATGCGGACGCCTCCCCAGTGCACGTTCTGCACCGTCCAGCCGGTGACGCAGTGGAAGGTCGACACCTGCTCGACGCGCGGCAGCGCCCGCAGCTGCGCGTACGTGATCGTCGCCGGCTTCTCGACGAGGCCGCCGACGCGCAGCTGCCAGGTCGCCGGGTCGAACGTCGGCATGTGGTCCGAGACGGTGTAGATGCGCCAGCCCTGCGTCGGGAGGATCGGCGCGATGTCGGCCGCGACCGGCGAGATGACCCCGGAGACCTTGCTCCAGGCCGCCTTGCCCCACGCGAGCGACGAGAGCCCGCCCGCGACGGTCAGCAGGAAGACTCCGCGGCCGATCTTCCGCGACTGGTCCGGCTCCATGGCCATAGCTTGCCGGAGAGGGGAATCGTCGCGCTTACGGATTCCTTAATTCCTCCGGACTCCGCCGATCCGTAATCCCGCCGTAAGGACTCGGAGCGATGCTCGGCGCGTCAACCGACGAGGGGGTTTCGCATGCTCTTCAAGATCGCCGTCATCGCCGCCGCGGCCGCGATGCATCCGCACCTGGGGGCGAGGCTCGCCGGCATGGGCGAGCACGGCGTCGTCAACCTGACGCTCGACTCCGCCTCCGGAAGGATCTGCTGGGCATTCCGCGTCCCGGCGACGGGGATCACGGGCGCCTCCGTCCGCGATGCCCACGGGATGAAGGTCGCAGAGCTCGGCATGCACTACACCGCGAAGGGCTGCGACGCCGCGCCGAAGCGGGCCCTGATGCTGCTCGAGGCGAAGCCCGGCGCCTACCGCGTCTGGGTCGACACGAAGGGCCATCCCGGCGACCTGCGTGGGACGCTCTTCGCCGGCATGGCGCACATGTAGGTGTCAAGTGCGCCCGCGCTCGTGCCGACGATGAGGAGGCGGTGGCGCATCTGATCAACCTCATTGCGGCGACGTTCCTCTTCTACGTCTCGGTCACGCGCGGCGCGCTCGTCGTCGCCCGCGTGCTCGAGCGCGCGCTCCCCCGGCGCTGACGAGGGCCGCCCGGCGGCGTCTAGTCCGGGCTCGGGAGCATCGCGTCGCGGACGACGGCGCAGAGATCCTGGTAGGAGGCGATGAACCCGCGCAGGGTGCGTCGCGTCGCTCCGAAGCCGTCGAACTCGTCGACCGCGAGGCCGTCGGGGTCGTATGCCCGCGCGAAGTCCGGCACCCTCGCCGCCAGCTCCTCGAGGACCGCCGCCGGGACCGGGTCGTCGAAGCGCGGCACGACCTCGATGTCGGAGTCGTTGAAGAGCTTCTGCCATGCGAACGGGATCGTGAGCACGATGTCGCCGCCGATCAGCTCCGACCAGTGCAGGTGGTTGCGATACGCCGCGGCCAGAAGGCGCGTGCGGTACCCGCGCTCGCGGTAGATGCCGTAGGCGCGCTTGATGCAGGCGATCCCCGCCCAGCTGACGGCGCCGGGGGTCAGCAGCGTCCCCGCCTTCCTCGCGGCGATCTCGAGCCAGTCGTCGAGGCGCCCGACCATGATCGTGCACACGGGGCTCATCCCCTCGGCGCTTCCGCGCCGGTCGAGCCCCCGCTCGACCGCGGCCCCGACGGCGAGCGACTGCGGCACGGTGAAGCAGACCGTCGCGTTGATGCTCACTCCGCGGGCGGTCAGCTCCTCGATCGCCGCCATCCCGGCGCGGGTCGCCGGCACCTTCACCTGCATGTTCGGGGCGAGCGAGGCGAAGTGGACGCCCTGGTCGACGAGCCGCGACGCATCCCGGTACAGCTTCGGGTTCGTCTGGATGGACAGACGCCCTTTGAGCCCGCGCTCCCGCTCGAACACGGGGAGCAGCAACGCGGACGCCTTCACCGCCATCTCCTCGATCAGCCGCCACGCGATCTCGTCCTCGGTGGCGCTCGGGCTCTCGGCGACGAGCTCGCCGAGGCGGCCCTCCCACAGCGCCCACTCCTTTCGGAGCACCTCGCCGACGATCGTCGGGTTGGAGGTCGCCCCGACCGCGCCGTTGCCGATCGCATACGACAGCTCCTCGATCGAGCACGAGTCGTTCCAGTAGTCGGTCGCGGTCGTGGTCACGGTCTCGTGCAGCGGGCTCTTCACCTCGGCGTGGGTCGCCATCAGCGCTCCTTTCGTGCCGTCGTCGCGCGCACGAGCAGGCGCGGCTCGAGCAGGATCCGCCGCGGGGGGCCTTCGAGGCCGCCGGCGACGCGGTCGAGCAGGAGCCGGATGCCGGCCGACGCGAGCTCCTCGTGCGGCTGTGCCACCGTCGTCAAGCCGATGCGTGCGAGCCCCCCGACGGCGATGCCGTCGAACCCGACGACCGAGACGTCCGCCGGCACGCGCCGCCCCGCGTGCTCGAGCCGGTCGACGAGCTCGATGGCCAGGATGTCGTTCGCCGCGGCGACCGCCGTCGCCTCGTCGAGCGGCGTCTCGACGCACCCGGTCTCCCGGCACGCCCGCGCGAAGCTCTCGTACCGGATCGTGTTCGTCCGCTCCTCGACGAGCGGGCTCGTGACATAGGCGATGCGCTCGTGACCGAGGCCGGCGAGGTGACGGACGGCGAGCGCGAGGCCGACACGCTCGTCGACGCCGACGCTGTCGACGCGGGGCTCGGTCGAGCTGACGACTGCGACGGGCGTCCCGTCGGCGATCACCTCGTCCAGGATCTCCCTGTCCCCGCCGAACTGGAGCATGACGATGCCCGCGACGCGCTGCTCGAGAAGCGCCTCCACGCGCGCCGCCTCACGCTCGGGGTGCCCGTCGGTGTTCGACACGCTCGTCGCGTACCCGGCCTCGTGCGCGTGACGCTCGAGCCGTTTCACGAGCTCGCCGTAGAACGGGTTGGCGAGATCGCCGACGACGACCCCGATCGTGCTCGTGCGCCGCAGGACGAGCTGGCGGGCGAGCCCGTTCGGCCGGTAGCCGAGCTCCTCGACCGCGGCGAGGACGCGCCTGCGCAGGTCCGGCGAGACGTGCGCGCCGCCGCGGATGACGTAGGACACCGTCGACTTCGACGCGCCGCTTCGCTCGGCGACGTCCACGATCGTCGGGCGCGGGCTCACGCCGCGAGCCTCCGGACGAACGCGAGGTTACGCTCCTCGACCGCGCGCACCGCGGGGACGTCGTCGGGCCGCACGACGACCCGGTCCTGCTCGAGCACGGTCCAGCCGTCGTAGCCGGCGAGCGCGGGCAGCGCGAGGACGGCGGCGAAGTCGACGAAGCCCTCGCCGAACGCGCAGAAGATCCCGTCGGCCCAGGCCTGCGCGAGGGCCAGGTCGCCCGAGCGCAGTCGCGCGAGGAGCGCGGGATCGACGTCCTTCAGGTGCAGGTGCTCGATGCGTCCGGCGCACATGGATGCGACCTCGACCGGATCGCCGCCGCCGACGAGGGCGTGGCCGGTGTCGAAGCAGATGCCGACGTCGGTGCGCGCGAGCAGCGCCTCGATCTGCGCGGGCGTCTCGACCGCGGTTCCCGCATGGTGGTGGAAGACGACGCCGAGACCGCGCGCGCGGCACCGCTCGACGGCGGCGTTGACGCGGTCGAAGTACCGTCCACTCGGGTCGGAGCCGTTCTCCGCCCCGGCGAGGACGACCGGCCCGCGCGCGCCCGTCGCGAGCAGCACGTCGGCGATCGGATCGAGCCACAGGCCGACGTCCTCGTCGAAGCCGTCCGCGTCCTCGAAGCGCAGCGGGGCGAAGCCGCCGACGAGCGCGAGCCCGCGAGCCGCGAGCGCCTCCGGCGAGAGGTACCCCGGCGGACCGAGCTCGATCGCCGCATAGCCCAGGCCGCGGACGGTGTCGAGCAGCAAATCGGCCGGGACGAGATCGTCGCGGCCGGTCGTCTGCTCCCAGACGCCCCAGCTGACGGGAGCGCTCGCGAGCCTCACAGGAATCTCCTCTCCGCCGTGCGCGCGAGCTCGTACGCCTCCCGCGCCGAGCGCACGGACGCAGTCTCCGACACCTCCGCGACGGGAACGTCCCACCAGCTCTCGTAGGCGGGAACGCCCTCGGCCTCGCGGTCGGTGCGGACGACGATCACCGTCGTCCCCGCGTCCTCCTTCGCCTGGCGCAGCGCGGCGCGCAGCTGCTCCACCGTCTCGGCGCGCACGGCGCGCGCGCCGAGCGACTCCGCGTTCGCCGCGAGGTCGACCTCGACCGGCTGCCCGGTGCCGAGGCCCTCGGTCCCGAGCGAGCGCGAGAGCGCGCCGATCGAGGCGTAGCCGCGGTTGTCGACGAGCACGATCGTGAGCTTCACGCCTTCCTGCACCGCGGTGACGAGCTCGCCCGGGAGCATCAGGTACGAGCCGTCGCCGACGAGGACGAACACCTCGCGGCCGGGCGCGGCGAGCTTCGCGCCGAGCCCGCCCGCGATCTCGTAGCCCATGCAGGAGTAGCCGTATTCGACGTGATAGCCCTTCGGGTCGCGCGTCCGCCACAGCTTGTGCAGGTCGCCCGGCATCGAGCCGGCGGCGCACACGACGACGTCGGCCGGCCCCGCGGCGTCGTTCACCGCGCCGATGACCGCGCTCTGCGCGGGCGGATCCCGGTCGAGCGCGTACAGGCGCGCGACCTCGCGGTCCCAGTCGGCGGCGAGACGTGCGCACTCGGCGCGGTAGCCGTCGTCGACGGCGTGCCCCGCGAGGAGCTCCGCCAGTCGCTCGAGCGTCGCGCGCGCGTCGCCGACGAGCGCGATGCCCGCATGCTTCGCGGCGTCGTGCTCGGCGACGTTGACGTTGACGAAGCGGACGCCCTCTGCGCGGAACGCCGTCTTCGACGCCGTGGTGAAGTCGCCGTAGCGCGTCCCGACGCCGATGACGAGGTCGACGTCCGCCGCCACGCGGTTGGCGGCGAGCGTCCCGGTCGCCCCGACCGCTCCCAGGCAGGACGGATGGTCGTAGGGGAGCGATCCCTTGCCCGCCTGCGTCTCGCCGACGGGGATCCCGGTCTGCTCGCAGAGACGCCGCAGCGCCTCGCTCGCCTCCGAGTAGATCGTTCCCCCGCCCGCGACGATCAGCGGCCGGCGGGCGGCGCGGATCGCCTCGGCCGCCGCCGCGAGCGCGGCCGCGTCGGGCAGCTGTCGCGGGACGCGCCACACGCGCTCGGCGAGAAACTCCTCCGGGACGTCGAAGGCCTCGACCTGGACGTCCTGGGGGAACGCGAGCGTCACCGCGCCGGTCTCGGCCGGGCTCGTCAGCACGCGCATGGCGGCGAGGGCGGCGGGGACGACCTGCTCGGGCCGCTCGATCCGGTCGAAGTAGCGCGAGACGGGGATGAAGCAGTCGTTGGCCGAGACGTCCCCGCGCGCGCCGGACTCGAGCTGCTGGAGGACGGGGTCGGGCAGCCGGGAGGCGAAAACGTCGCCCGGGAGAAGCAGCACCGGCAGGCGGTTCACGGTCGCGAGCGCGGCGCCGGTGACCATGTTCGTCGCGCCCGGGCCGATCGAGCTCGTGCACACCCACGCGCCGAGGCGGTTCAGCTGCCGCGCGTAGCCGACCGCCGCGTGCACCATGCCCTGCTCGTTCCGCGCGGGCACGAAGCGCAGGAGGTCCGGCCGCTCGTGGAGCGCCTGGCCGATCCCCGCGACGTTGCCGTGCCCGAAGATCCCGAAGCAGCCGCCGAAGAAGCGCCGGCGGACGCCGTCGCGCTCGACCACCTGGGCGGCGAGGAAGCGGAGGAGCGCCTGGGCCGCGGTCAACCGACGTTCGGAACGTTCCAAAGCGGCTCCGAGTCTATTCTCTCCCGGTGCCGTCTTCCATCCGCGTGCGGAGCTCCGACCCGGGAGCCGAGGGGACGCTCGTCCGGGTCGCGATGGACTACGTGGGCTTCGAGGCGGTCCGCATCGACGGCAGGATCGAGCGGCGCGAGGATGCCCGCGAGACGTGCGTCGTCCTGCTCTCCGGCCGCTGCTCGCTCATGGGGCTCGGCGAGCCGGCGCGCGCGACGCCCTTCGACGGGCCGCCGACGGCGGTCTACGTCCCGCCCGGCACGGCCTGGTGGGCCGAGGGAGCGGGCGAGCTCGCGATCTGCACCGCGCCGGCCGCAGGCGGGCTCGAGCCGCGGCTGCTCGACCGGCCCGAGCTCCTGACGCGCGGCGAGAGGGCGGAGACGCGCGCCATCGCGAACATCCTCATGGAGAGCGAGCCGGCGGAGTCGCTCCTCGTGACCGAGGTCGTGACGCCTGCCGGGCACTGGTCGAGCTTCCCGCCCCACAAGCACGACACCGACGACATGCCGCACGAGGCGCTCCTCGAGGAGACCTACTACCACCGCCTCCGCGGCGGCAGGGGCTTCGCCTTCCAGCGCGTGTACACCGCCGACGGCGCCCTCGACGAGGGCGTCGCGGTCGAGGACGGCGACGTCGTGCTCGTCCCGCGCGGCTACCACCCGGTCGCCGGCGACCCGCGCGCCGATCTGTACTACCTGAACGTCATGGCCGGGCCGGTGCGCGCGTGGCGCGTGTCCGTCGCGCCCGGCTACTGACAGCCGCAGCTGCGCCGGACGACGAGCTCGACCGGGAGCCTGACCTCCGCGGGCGGCGTCGGCGCGGTGGACCGGAGCGCGAGCAGGAGGAGCGACGCCGCCAGCCGGCCCATGTCCTCCTCGTTCGCGCGCAGCGCCGTCAACGACGGATCGAGCAGGTCGCCGAACGGCGGATCGTCGAACGAGACGAGCGCGACGTCCTCCGGCACGCGCAGGCCGCTCCCGCGGCAGGCGCTGAGCACCCCGAGCGCGAGCGACTCGCCCGCCGTGACGACCGCGGTCGGCGGCTCGGCGACGGCGAGCAGCCGCTCCATCGCCTCGGCCCCGCTGTGCGGCGTCCAGTCCGGCCCGCCGAACTGGACGTACTCGTCTCGCTCGACGAGCCCGAGGCCGCGCACCGCGGCGCGGTATCCCTCGAGCCGCTCGATCCCCGAGGTCAGGAGCGGTGGCCCGCCGATGTACCCGATGCGGCGGTGACCGTGGTCGTGCAGGTGCTCGACGAGAAGCGCCATCCCGGGGATGTTCGCGCGCGTGACGTTGCCGATCCCGCGGTTCGCGACGACGTTGTCGAAGTACACCGTCGGCACCTCGGGCTCGGACGAGGAGCCGCCCGAGGTGGCGAGGAGCACGCCGCGGACCCGATGCTCGAGCAGCGTGTGGACGGCCGCGTCCTCACGGTCGGCGCGCCGCTCGGTGTTCATCATCAGCACCGCGTAGCCGTTCTGCTCGAAGACGGACTGCGCCCCCTTGACCAGGCGGCTGTAGAACGGCGCGCCGATGTCGGGGACGACGAGCCCGACGATGTTCGCGCTGCGCGTGCGCAACGACTGTGCGATCCGGTTCGGGCGATAGCCGAGCCCCCGGGCGGCCGCGCGGACCCGCAGCCTCGTCGACTCGCTGATGCGCGAGCTCTCCTGCAGCGCGCGGGAGGCGGTGGAGGGAGAGACGCTCGCCGCACGCGCGACGTCGGCAAGCGTCGGCTGCCGGTCAGTCGCCGTTGCGGGCCTCCCGCCAGAGCGCGTCGACCGCGTCGGCGACGCCGGGGGCCGCGCAGAGCACGCCCTTTCCCGCGAAACGCACGACGGCGCCCGCCTCGGCCGCGACGAGGGTGCCGGCCTGCCCGTCGACGAGGTTGTAGTCGACGATGGTCGCGAGCGCGCGGCCGGCGCCGACGCTTGCGAGCGAGAGCGCGTTCGAGCCGAGAATGCGCGTGACGCAGCCGGCGTCGGCGAGCGAGGCCATCAGCGCCGCCTGGCCCGCCCAGAGCGACTGCATGGAGAGCTCCGTCAGGAAGATTCCCCCGACGAGGGAGACCGCGTCCGAGCAGCGGATCGGCTCGCCGTTTCGCCGGGCGCCGCGGCCGCGAACGGCCGAGAGGATCTCGTCCCGGTACGGATCGGCGACGGCGCCGGCGACGGCGCCGTCCTCGTCCCGCACGGCGATGCTGAACGACGACAGCGGCAGCCCGTGGACGAAGTTCGTCGTGCCGTCGACGGGATCGATGTACCAGGTCGCGGACGGATCGGTCCCGCCGGTCTCGCCGTACTCCTCGCCGACGATCCGGTCGGCGGGGAATCGCTCGCGGAGGACCTCGCGCACGCGGCGCTCCACCGCGAGGTCGGTCTCCGTCACCCAGTCGGCGGCGCTCGTCTTCGTGGAGATCTGGTCGCCGCTCGGCCGGCCGGCGACGATCCGCCCCATCGCCCAGCGCGCGAGCTCCTCTGCGAGCGCCGCGCGTGCGTCGACCTCGGCGCCGCTCAGCACGGCGCCCCCAGCAGCCCCACGAGCGTCGCCGGACGGTTCGTCACGATCCCGTCGACGCCCAACGCGACGAAGAGCTCCATGTCGGCGCGCTCGTCGATCGTCCAGACGGAGACCTGCACGCCGCGCGCGTGCATGCGCTCCACCGCGCCGGGGTCGCGCCCGAGGACGTTCCCGCTCGGGTTGTAGAACTCGGCGCCGAGCTCGTCGAGCAGGGCGTCCGGCATGCGCTCCTCCACGTCCCAGGTCGCGGCGATGCGCGCGCCGGGCGCGAGCTCGCGGATGCGCCGGTGGCCGCGGAAGCAGCCGCCGCTGAAGAGGGCGCGGTCGAGGGCGCCTGCCGCGAGCACGTCGGCGACCGCGAGCTCGGCGACATCCTCCTCCTCGTAGTCGATCATCACCTGGACGTGCGGCGGGATCGCGTCGAGCGCCTGGGCGAGGTCCGGGATGCCGAGCGAGAGGACATGGTCGCGCGTCACCTCCGCGACCCGGCGCGGAACGCCCCACACGCGATCGAGCGTCGCGTCGTGGACGACGACGGCGCGGCCGTCGGCGCTCCGGCGCACATCGAGCTCGATCATGTCCGCGCCGGCCTCGACCGCGGCGCCGAAGGCCTCGAGGGTGTTCTCGCGATGCGCGAGCGGGTCGCCGCGATGCGCGATCACGAGCGGGCTCATCGCAGCGGCGCAGGCTCGGTCGAGGGCCGCAGGACGCCTTCGGCGTACACGACGGCGCGTGCGAAGCGCACACGCTGCCGCTCGGAGGTCGAGACCTCCGGCCCGACAAACGCGCGCACCTCCGCCTCGCCCAGCTGCATGACCAGCTCCTTGTAGTGACCGCGCGGGATTTCGCGGAGCACGTGGGCCTCCGCGCCGTCCCCTGCGGTCGAGACCATGACGTCCTCCGGCCGCACGCCGATCTCGACGGGCGCGCCGCCGTTGCGGCGGGCGCCCTCGCACGGCACGCGCACCCCGCCCGCGATCTCGACCGCGCCGTCGGCGACGGTGCCCGTGTAGAAGTTCATCGCGCCGACGAAGCTCGCGACGAAGTGGGTCGCCGGCTCGCGGTAGAGCGTCGTCGGGTCGGCGTACTGCTCGACCCTGCCGCCGGACATGACGGCGATGCGATCGGAGATGGAGAGCGCCTCGTCCTGGTCGTGGGTCACGAACACGGTCGTGATCCCGACGCGCTGCTGGATCTCCCTGATGTCCTCGCGGACCCGTACGCGCAGCTTCGCGTCGAGGTTCGAGAGCGGCTCGTCGAGGAGGAGCACCTTCGGCTCGAGCACGAGCGCGCGCGCGAGCGCGACGCGCTGCTGCTCGCCGCCGGAGATCTGCGCGGGGAAGCTGTTCATGTGGTGGGTCAGGCCCACGAGCTCGAGGACCTGCTCGACGCGGTCCCTGATCTCGCGCCGCGGAAGACGGCGCAGCCGCAGGCCGAAGGAGACGTTCTTGAACACGCTCATGTGCGGCCACAAGGCGTAGTTCTGGAACACCATCGCGGTGGGCCGCTTCTCCGGCGCGAGGCGGCTGACGTCGACGCCGTCGATGAGGATCGCACCGGCGTCCGGCTGGAGGAAGCCGCCCACCATACGGAGCGTCGTCGTCTTCCCGCATCCCGACGGGCCGAGCAGGCAGGTGAGCTCGCCGGCACGGACCTCGAGCTGCATGTCGTCGACGATCGTGCGGCCGGCCAGGTCCTTCGACACGCGGTCGATGAGGAGGCCGGCGGGCGTCGTGGATTCGCTCATCTGATCTGGAACCCCTCGGCGAGCCGTCCGCCCATCACGTGCTTGCGCGCGAGCGACATGAGGATCACGGACGGGATTGCGAGCAGGATCGAGAACACCGCCGCCGCCTGCTCCGGATAGTTGAGGACGAGCGTGTACATCTCCGTCGGCATGGTGATGTAGTTCGGGATGCCGACGAGGAACGTCCCCTGAGCCTCGTCGAACGAGGCGAGGAACGAGAGGATCATCGCGACGAAGATGCCGGGCGCCGCGAGCGGGAAGGTGATGCGGAAGAAGACGCGGAGCGGGCCTGCGCCCGCGTCCCGCGCCGCCTCCTCGAGGCTGCGCGGGATCGAGGAGAACGCGGCCGTCGGGATCCACGTCATGAACACGACGGTGCCGATGAGCTGGACGATGACGACGCCGAGGAACGTGCCCATCAGGTTGAACGTGTAGAAGACGCCCGCCATCGAGATGTACAGGCCGATCTTCGGAAAGGCGTTCGTGGCGAAGAGCGAGACGAGGAGGAACCGGCGCCCCGGGAAGTTGAAGCGGGAGAAGGCGTAGGCGGCCGGCAGGCAGATGACCGCCGAGGCGACGGTGACGACCGGGGCGAACTCGAAGCTGAGCTTGATCGAGTGGCCGAGGCTCTTGTCGGCGAACACCGAGTGCCACCACTTCATCGTCCAGTCGCTCGGCAGGAAGCGGGGATAGGGCCACACGTTCGAGAACGCGCGCAGCGCGAGCCAGAGGATCGGCCCGACCATGAAGACGAGGAGCGCGAGGACGAAGACGACGCCGAGCGAACGGAGAGCCACCGAGCGCGCCGTCGGGCGCGGGCGGGGGCGCGCCGCCGGCAGCACCGCGGCCTGCTCGACGACGCTCATGAGGTCTGCGACGCGCGCTTCGCCGCGCGCATGTTCGCCCAGACGTAGATCGTGCCGAGGCCCGCGGCGAGGACGAAGACGATCATCGCCATCACCTCCGCCTGCTGCGGCTGGTTGAAGGACTGGAAGAACTGCGACATCGACACGCCCATCAGGTTCGGCGCCGACGGGCCGGTCAGGTAGGGCACGGTGAAGCTTCCGAGGACGTAGATCCCGGTGAACGTGGCGACGATGACGGTCGGGATGACGTTCATCGGGAGAAGGACGGCGCGAATGGTCTGCGGCAGCGACGCCCCGGAGTCGCGTGCCGCCTCGATGAGGGCGTTCGGCACCGAGTTGAGCCCGGAGCTCATCATCAGCACGCCGAAGGGCACGTTCACCCAGACCTCGCCGATCACGACCGCCCACATCGTGTAGCCGAGCGTCGGGAAGCTGTGCCAGCCGACGTGATAGGCGAGCGTCTTGATGAAGCCCTGCGCGGCGTAGAACGTGAGGATCGCGTACGACGCGATCACGACCGGGATGAAGAGCGGGATCACCGACAGCGCCGACACGGTGCGTGCGATCCATGTGTCGGAGAGACGGACGTACAGGCCGATCGCCCAGCTGAGCACGACGACGGCCGCGATCGTCAGGAGCGTCACCCAGACGGTCGCCCAGAGGTCGCCGCGGACGTGCGCGTTGCCCAGGACCTCCCGGTAGGCGGCGAACGTCACGCCGTGCTTCGCGACGTGCTGCCGCTGCGCGATCAGCGCGATGGTCGAGTTGGGGCCGCCGGTCTTGCCCAGCGTGTAGGCGATCGCCGCCCCCACCGGGAACCCGATGAAGACGGCGACCACCGCCACCGGCGGGAGCACCATGAGGAGCCCTTGAGCCCGCTCACGGAGCGCCCGCCGGCGTGCATTCCGTCGGAAGACCGCTACGGAACCGTCTGCTGCCACTGCGCCTTGAAGTCGTTGCCCATCTTCGTCGAGAAGGTCGGACGGAGCGTGTTCGCCGACACGTCCTCGAACTTCTGCTGGATGGCGCTCCCCATGTACTTGATGTCGATGGCGGGGAAGCCCGACATGACGTTGACGATCATCTGCTGCGCCTCCGGCGACAGGATGTAGTTCACGAACCTGTACAGCACCTTCTTGTGCCGCGCGGTCTTCGGAACGCCCAGATAGGCCGCGCCGCCCGTGAAGGACGGGTTCGAGATCTGCGTCAGCTTGATGTTCGGACCGAGCTGGCCGCTCGCGAGCGCCGACAGCGACTGATCCGACCAGACCGGCGCGATCCAGATCTGCCCCTGAGCGAGCAGCTGCAGGGTGGCCGCGTTCCCGTTCGGGTACACGCCCTGGTACACGTACTTCGTCAGCCCGTGCAGAGCCTGGAGGCCCTGGTTCCAGTCGGACTCGAGATTCGGCACGTAGCCGTTGTCCATCTGCTTCAGGTCGGCGGCCGAGATGAAGCTGTCGACGACCGTCTCGGCGAACGAGTAGCCCGAGCCGCCCGTGTTCGGCGAGTTGTACGTGAACTTGCCGGGGTTCGCCTTGATCCACGCGAGCAGATCGGCGAGCGTCTTCGGCGGCGTCTTCACGTAGTTGCTGTTGTACGCGAGCACGACCGACGAGCCGCGATACGGGATCGCCGCGCCCTTCACCGGCGTCAGCAGCGCCGGGTTGACCTTCTTGATGTTCGGCGCGGTCGCCTTGCTCACCGGCTGGTCGAGCCCGTCGAGCGCCAGCGTCGTGACGAGCCCTGCGTCGACGAGATCGATGCCGGGCCAGTGCCGGCCCTTCACCGCCGCCCCGATGCGCGCGAGCGTCGTGCCGTCGTCCGCACCGTGCGGCGAGAACACGAACTTGACGTAGATCCCGGGGTTCTCCTTCTCGAAGTGCGGGATGATGTTGTTCTGCCACAGGTTCTGGACGTTCACATCGCCGCTCGCGTAGATGACGATGGTCGTCTGGGTCTTCGTCTTTCTCGCGCCGTGCGTCGTCTTCCCGGCCGAGTACGCGGCCGGGACGAACACGAGCACCGCGACGGCGACCGCGATGATCCTCGCTTTCACCGAGCACCTCCCTTTCCCTGTTCGAGTCCCTCGTTGTTTGCACGAATGGTTGCGCCGGCCTCTCCCCCGGCCGCGAGGCCCTCGCGCGCGGCGAGGAGCGCCACCGCGGCCTGACAGGCCAGGATGTCCTCCCTTCCCTCGGCGATCCCCGCGCGCGGACGAATCCCGTCCCTCGCGAATGCCGCGAACGCGAGCCACTGCCGCTCGAATGCCTCGGTCGTCGAGCGCGTCTCGGTCACCCGCTCCGCGCCGGCTCCGTCTTTGTCCACGACGCGCAGGACGGTCGGCGCGTGGAGGAGGTACGGCGCCGGGAAGGTCAGCGAGACGCTCCCGGCCGCGTCGTGGACGTGCACCTCCTCGCGATAGGCGGGATAGCCCTCGAGGTAGTGCCAGCGGATCGACACCCGCGTGCCGCCGATCCTCCCCGCGAGCGCGACCGAGGTCTCCCAGCGGTCCGCGTACTCGAGCTCGAGCGGGCCGCCGACCAGGTACCGGACGACGGCGAGGTCGTGGACGATGCTCCCGAGCACCACCTCGGCGTAGAGGCGGCCGAGCTCGCGTGGCAGGTCTCCGAGTGCGCGTGCGACCGCGGCGTCCTCGTCGGCGCCGAGGCCGGCGAGAACCGCGGCGTCGACATCCGAGGGCCGCGGCAGGAGCCCCGCATGTGCGAGCTGCGGCGCGTCCGGCGGATGGAGCACGGTCACCTCCACCGAGCGCGGCGCGGGACGATCGGCCATCAGCTCACGCGCACGCTCGACCGCAGGGTCGTAGAGCTTCATGTAGCCGAGTTGGAGCCGCGCCCCGAGCGCGGCGAGCTCGTCGGCCTCGGCGAGCGTGTAGGCGAGCGGCTTCTCGCAGAAGACGGGCTTGCCCATCCGCGCCGCGGCTGCGGCGAGCGGGCCGTGCGACCCGGCCGTCAGGATCGCGAGCGCGTCGAGGTCTGCCCGCGCGAGGAGCGCGTCGACGCTGTCGTAGCGGCTTGCGCCGTCGATCCCGAAGCGATCGCCGAGAGCCGCGCACGTCGCCCGTGAGAGATCGCAGACGGCCGCGACGCCGAAGAGATCCGGGTGCTTCGCGAGGAGGGGAAGATGGACGGCCTGCGCGACGGCGCCGAGGCCGACGACGCCGACCCGCAGGGGCCCGCGCCGAGGTGTCTTCGGGGGCGCATCCGCCGCCCGCTCCTCGCGACGGCCCTCGGCCAGCGTCGATGCGTCCGTCCCCACCGGGTGGGAACGTTTGCACCGGCGGACAGCGGAGTCAAGCCCGGGATGGTGCGGTGTCGCGAAGATCCGGCGAGGATCCGGCGTCCGGCGAATGCAATCGTTCGCGCGGGCGCGCGGGGCTCGCGCAGCGCGACGCCTAGGCGCTGAGCAGCCCGGCCGCGACCTTCCCGACGCGCCGCCCGAAGTCGGTCAGCCGGTACTCGACGCGGGGCGGCCGCGTGTCGAGCACGCGCCGCTCGAGGATGCCCGCCTCCTCCAGCTCCTGAAGGCGTGCAGCGAGCGTGCGCGGGGGGATCGTCTCGAGCGCCTGCTTGAACTCGTTGAAGCGGACGGCGCCCCCTTCCGAAGAGGCCCACAGGATCGCGAGCACCCAGCGCCGCCCGAGGAGGTCGGCCGCGCGGGCGACCCCCTCGGGAAGCGGCCGGCAGTCCCTACACCGCATGGAGGTGCTGCGGCTTCGGCTCGAGCGCCAGGTCGAGCACCTCGCCGAGCGTCATCACCGGGTGGAAGCTCATCGCTCCGCGGACGTCCTCCGGGACGTCGTCGAGATCGGCGCGGTTCCGTTCCGGGATGATCACGTCGGTGAGTCCGGCGGCATGGGCGGCGAGCACCTTCTGCTTCAGCCCGCCGATCGGGAGGACGCGGCCCTGCAGCGTCACCTCGCCCGTCATGCCGACGGTGTGCTTCACGGGCCGCTCCGACAGGAGCGACGCGAGCGCGGTCGTCATCGTGATGCCGGCGCTCGGGCCGTCCTTCGGGATCGCGCCCGCGGGCACGTGCACGTGGAACGTCTTGTCCTTGAACGTCTCCGCCTCGATGCCGAGCTCCGCCGAGTGCGAGCGGACGTAGGAGAGCGCGATGCGCGCCGATTCCTTCATCACCTCGCCGAGCTGCCCGGTCAGCACGAGGTCGCCGTTGCCGTCCATCGAGGTCGCCTCGACGAAGAGCACGTCGCCGCCGGTCCCCGTCACCGCCAGGCCGGTCGCGACGCCCGGCACCGCCGTGCGCTCGGCCACCTCCTGGAAGACCTTCTGCCGGCCGAGCGCGTCCCGGACGACGTCGAGGCCTACCGTCACCGGCGGCTCGACCTTGCCGGAGGCGATCTTCGTCGCCGTCTTGCGCAGGATCTTCCCGAGCTCGCGCTCGAGCTGGCGGACGCCGGCCTCGCGCGTGTACTCGGAGACGACCGTGCGGATGACGTCGTCGCCGACCTCGACCTCGTCCTCGCGCAGGCC
>JAGWRZ010000139.1 GCA_028876365.1 Acidobacteriota bacterium
CGAGCGCGAGGCCCGCGGCGAGGCCGGCCGCGACGACGACCGCCGCGCCGACGACGAGCCACCGGCGCGAGACGCCCGAGCGCGCGGTCGGCGGCCGCGGCACCGTCGCCTTCTTCCGCGCTTCCCGATTTCGCTTCCCGCTCGGCATGAGCTGGAGCCTAGACGGATCGCACTACACTCCGCGCGTGGCTCGGCTGGAGGCATCGCCGCTCGAGCGCCCGCTCGAGTGGGACACGCCCCTCTTCCTCATGGCGCGCGCCCAGTTCGAGCAGGCGCTTCCGCACGCGGACGTCTCGCCGATGGTGGCGGAGCGCCTCAGCTTTCCCGAGCGCGCTCTGATCATGAGCGTCCCCCTGCGCCGTGACGACGGCCGCTGGGAGGTCTTCGCCGGCTACCGCGTGCAGCACTCGACCGTGCTCGGCCCGACGAAGGGCGGCGTGCGCTACGACCCGGAGGTCTCGCTCGGGGAGTGCGCCGCGCTCGCATCGTGGATGACGTGGAAGTGCGCGCTTCTCCGCCTTCCGTACGGCGGGGCGAAGGGCGGCATCCGCTGCGACCCGCGGTCGCTCTCGCAGCGCGAGCTCGAGCGCATGACGCGCCGCTTCACCTCGGAGCTGATCGCGTCGATCGGGCCGCAGACCGACATCCCTGCCCCCGACATGGCGACGAACGAGCAGACGATGGCCTGGATGATGGACGCGTACTCGATGCAGAAGGGTTACGCCGTGCCCGAGGTCGTGACCGGGAAGCCGATCTCGATCGGCGGCTCGGTCTTCCGTCGCGAGGCGACGGGCGCGGGTGTCGTCATGTGCGCCGAGCGCGCGTGCGAGCGCCTCGGGATGGCGCTCTCGGGCCAGCGCTGCGTCGTCCAGGGCTTCGGCAACGTCGGCGGGGTCGCGGCGACCGAGCTGCACGCACGCGGCGCGACCGTGATCGCCGTGTCCGACATCTCCGGCGGCCTTCTCGCACCCGACGGCCTCGCGATCCCGGAGCTGCACGCCTACGTCGCCGAGCACGGGTCGCTCGCGGGGTACGACGCGTGCCGGAGGATCACGAACGACGAGCTGCTCGAGCTCGAGTGCGACATCCTCGTCGTCGCGGCGCGCGAGGATCAGCTCACGCTCGAGAACGCGGGCCGCGTGCATGCGCGCCTCGTCGTCGAGGGAGCGAACGGCCCGACGACGCTCGAGGCGGACGCGATCCTCGCCGAGCGCGGGATCCCGGTCGTCCCCGACATCCTCGCGAACGCGGGCGGCGTGACCGTCTCGTACTTCGAGTGGGTGCAGGACCTCGGCCGTCTCTTCTGGGACCGCGACGAGATCCGCATCAAGCTCGCGGAGAAGATGGCGGACGCGTTCGATCGCGTGTGGACGGTCTCGGAGGAGAAGGCGATCACGCTGCGGCCGGCCGCGATGGTGGCGGCCATCCGCGAGGTCGCGGCCGCTCTCGAGTCGCGAGGGATCTACCCGTGACCGTCGTGCGCGACGCGATGGTCCCGGAGCCGACGTCGCTCCTCGCGACGGCGACCGCGCAGGACGCGGGGCGCACGTTCGCCGACAGCCCCGAGACGCGGGCCGTCTTCGTCTCCGAGGCAGACGGCACGCTCGTCGGCGTGATCACGCGCAAGACGCTCGTGCGCGAGGTCGTCGCCGCGGGCCTCGATCCGCGGTCGGTCGAGCTGCGTGACATCGCGGAGGCGCCGAACTACACGATCGACGCGTCGTTGCCGCTCGACGAGGGCTTCCACATGCTGGAGGAGCTCGACCTCGAGCGCGTCCCCGTCGTCGAGGGCGCCCGCCTCGTCGGCGTCCTCTCGCGCGCGGTGGTGCAGCGGCGGCTCGCCGAAGACGAGCCGCCGGCTGTCGAAGTGAGCTAGACGGACTCTTCCTATCGCTGCGAGACCTGGTAGCAGGCGACGTCGTACTGCGCGACCGCGTTCGGGCTTCCGGCCGTCGTCGCCGAGACCCCGTTGCCGGCGTACACGGTGCCGGCCCTGCCCGGCCCCGACTCGTTGAAGGCCGAGCCCGTCGCGTTCGCGGCGTTCCCCGGCTCGGTCGGAGCCGCCGCGCTCAGGCACGTCTGGGACGGTTGCCCCGTCCCGCTGGGATTGGATGCGGCGAGACCGCCTGCCGCCGTGAGCCCGAATGCGGCCGCAACCGTCGCGAGTGCGAGTAGCCTCATCGTTCCCCCTTTGATCGAGTTCACGGAATACGCGGGGGACGGCGAACCGGATTCCGCTCAGCAGCAGGTGTACGCGCCAGGCGGCGCGTCGCCCTCGACGGGTGTGGGCAGCTCGGCGGCCGCGAGGGCGATGCCGTCGAGGATGTCGCGCTCGCTCACCTCGATCGCGTCGAGATCGTAGGCGTCGAGCGCCGCGACGAGGATGGCGGCCCCGGCGACGATCACGGGCGCGCGCTCCGGCTCCATCCGCGGGACGGCGCGCCGCTCGGCGAGGCTCATGTCGGCGAGCCGGTTCAGTTGTTCACGCGCGCGCGCACGCGTGAGGCGCGTCGTGCGGACGAGCGCTGCGAGCTGCAGCACCGTCCCGGCGACGCCGATCGCCTCCTCCGGCGCGATCGCCGGGAGGAGCGCACGCGCCTCGTGTTCGATCCGGGGGACGTCGTCTCCGTAGCGCTCGGTGAAGCGCACGGATCCCATCGGCAGGCTGACGTGGAACGCGTCGAGAACGAGCTCGGTCGAGCCGCCGCCGATGTCGAGCACGAGCGTGCCCGGATCGGGATCGACGCCCCGGCGCGTGAGCTCGGCCTCCTCGTCGCCGCTCAGCAGTTGCGTGGTGAAGCCATAGCTCCACTCGACTTCGCCGAGGAATGCCTCACCGTTCTCGGCGTCGCGTACAGCGCTCGTCGCGACCGCCAGGGTGCGCTCGGCGCCGAGCTCCTCGATCGTGCGGCGGTAGTCGGTGAGCACGTTGCGGACGCGCGCGATCGAGACGGCGAGGAGCTGCCGGCGAGTGTCGACGTCCTCGCCG
>JAGWRZ010000016.1 GCA_028876365.1 Acidobacteriota bacterium
AAGGTGGAGCTAGGCGGGCTCGAACCGCCGACCTCCTGGGTGCGATCCAGGCGCTCTCCCAGCTGAGCTATAGCCCCGGGAAGGCCCCAGTCTAGCCGGACTTCTCCATGAGCCGGCCGGCGCGGATCGTCTGCGCCATGTCGGCGGACTGCTCCCGGTACCAGGTACCGTCGTCGAACTCGATCGCCGGATAGAGACGCTGGCCCGTGTGGGCCTCCATCGCGTCGCGCTTGCTGCGGCGCACCGGGCCCGGGACGACCTCGTAGGGGATGCCCGCCTCGTCGAGCGCCTTCTGCACGCGCCAGCACGGATGACCTCCGACCTTCACCCACAGGTTCCTGCAGCGGTGAAGCTTGACTGCCATCTCTCCTCCTCGTCGATGGGACCTACGATACGACCGTGCGCGCGACCTACGAAATCGAGCCGCCCGCGTGGGGCGAGACGCTCGCGATCCTCCAGTCGGTCAGCCTCGCGGATGGTCCAGCCTCCGTGCGCGCCCGCGTGGTCGAGGTCGACGGCGCCCGCGTCACGATCGACTTCCCGGCCCTGGACGAGGGCTGCACGGCGGAGGAGCTCCTCGCGACTTGCGTCGCGGGCGAGTGGGCCGACCGCGGCGACTTCACCTCGTGCAGGCTCGTCGAGGTCGACTGGCCGACGGGCCTCCCCGGGCCTGCGTTCCCCGCGGCGCCCGGCGTCTCGATCGGCGCCATCGTCAAGCCCGCGCTCGGCCTGACGGCGGACGAGGCCGCCTCGGTTGCAGCCGAGCTTGCCGCCGGCGGCGCAGTCCTGCTGAAGGACGACGAGCTGCAGCGATCGTCCCCCGAGCGGGTGCGCGCGATCGACGCGGCCGTCCCCGAGCACGTCCTCTACGCGGCGAACGTCTCCGGAGCGGACGTCGAGGCGATCGTCGACGCCGGGGCCCGGGCGCTCATGGTGAACGCATTCCTCGTCGGCCTCGGCTCGATCGCGCGCCTGCGGACGTACGGCCTCCCCATCTTCGTCCACCGGGTCGGATCGTCGTTTCTCCGCAGGGGCGCGACCGTCTCCGTCTCCGCGCCCGTGCTCGCCGAGCTGACGCGCCTCCTCGGCGCCGACTACGTCCAGGTGGGCTCGTTCTCGCCGCGCACGTTCGACACGGACGACGAGGTGCGCGCGCAGATCGCCGCGGCGCGCCCGGCGACGGCGGTGATCGGCGGCGGCGTCGGCGCGGAGAACGCCGCCGAGCAGCTCGCGCGCGCGGGTACAAGAGAGGGCGTCATGCTGCTGCTGGGCTCCGCCGCCTATGCCCACCCGGAGGGCGTGCGCGCCGGGGTCGCCGCCGCCGTCGAGGCGGTCAGGCCGCGAACAGGGTGAGGTCCGGCTCGCGCTCGCCGCGAAGGACGGCGAGATCGACCTCGACGGCGCGGAAGCCGCGCGACTCGGCGAGGGCGACCGCCTGCGGCTTGAGCGACTGCGCCGCGAGGATGCCGCGGCAGTTCGCCTTCGCCGGGTCCTCGCGGATGAACGCGAGGTAGCGGGTCAGCTGCTCCACCGCCTCGATCGTCCCGATGCGCTTGATCTCGACGGCGACCCATTCGCCGCCCGCGTCCTTGCACATGAGATCGACCGGCCCGATGTCGGTCGGCCATTCGCGCTTCACGAGCGCGAGCTCCTCGCCGAGCGCCGACGGCACGGCCGCGAGCTCCTCCTGCAGGTGGCGCTCGACTCCGTCCTTCTGCAGCGAAGCCGACTCCCCCATGTCGTGCACGACGTCGCTCAACACCTCAACGAGCCGGATCTCGAGCACGTCCTCGGTCTTCGGCTTGCGGACGACGATCATGTCTCCGCCTTCCTCGAAGACGGTCGGCGCGGTCATCCAGTTGAGCGGCTTGTAGCCGCCGGCATCGTCGTGGACGAGGACGGAGCCGTCCGCCTTCAGGATGAGGAGCCGCACCGCCTCCGGGAGGACGGCGCCGAGACGGCCGGAGTAGCGAACCTCGCAACGGGCGACGAGCAGGCGCACGCCGCCAACCTATCGTCGCTTTCGGACAGGTCCCGCGCGCTGCGCGGGACCTGTCCGGTGACCCCCTCTACCACCAGCTGCCGCGCGTGCGCCCGCCTGCGCCGCCGACGAACAGGCCGATCAGCCAGATCAGGGCCAGAACGACGGCGACGATGAACAGCCAGTGGATCGTGAACCCGACCCCGAACGCGATGATCGCGAGCAAGGCCAGCAAGACGAGGAGAAGCATCGGGCCTCCCTTGTTGTCGCGTTGAGTCGGTAGAACGGGCGAGGGGCCTAGCGCGTTACGCGCGAACCGCCCACGATCGCGTCCGAGCCGTCCTCGAAGCGCACCCAGGCCTTGCCCTTGCCGTCGTAATCGGGCGACCAGACGAGGAGCGTCGCGTCGCGGCCGCCGACCTGAACGCGCTCGCTCCCTTCGGGCTCGGCCCCCGACCAGACCCGGACGAAGGGGTTGTGCGCGCGCTCACGGCCGATCGTCGTCTCGTCGGTGTGGCCGGGCAGCACACGCATCGCGTCGGGGAGCGCCATGAAGACCTCCATCACCGACGCGCGCACGCGGGCGGGATCGCCGCCGCCGACCGCATCCCTGAAGAGCGTGTCGCCGGTGAAGACGACCTCGTCGCCGACGACGAACGCGACCATGTCGTCGGAGTGGCCGGGCGTCGCGATTCCGCGCACGCGGAGGCCGCCGAGCACCCACTCCCCCGGTTCGGCGACGACCGGCAGGCCGTACCGCTCCCGCAGCTCGTCCTCCCAGGCGACGTGGTCGTGGTGGGCGTGCGTCCGCAGGATCGCCGCCGGCGCCGCCCTCCAGCCCTCGAGCGCGGCGAGAAGCGGGGCCGGATCGGCCCCGGCGTCGACGAAGACGGCCGTCCCGCCCTCGGCGTCGGCCAGCACGTAGGCGTTCGAGAGCCAGTCAGGATGCATGTTCCGCCGGACGAGCACGACGGCTAGGCTACGCACATGGCCGGACTCGTGTCGCGCACCACCCTCGTCATCAAGTCGAAGTACTCGAAGCTCCTGAACCGGGCGGAGAACCCGACCGAGACGCTCGACTACTCGTACGAGCAGATGCTCGAGCAGCTCCAGAACGTGAAGCGCGGCGTCGCCGACGTCGTCACCGCGAAGAAGCGGCTCGAGCTCCAGCAGCAGAAGCTCGAGCAGAACGTCGTCAAGCTCGAGACGCAGGCGCGGCAGGCGGTCGCCGCCAACCGCGACGACCTCGCGAAGCAGGCGCTCGAGCGCAAGGCGGTGGCGCAACAGCAGCTCCAGTCGATGGACGGCCAGGTGCAGCAGCTCGCCGACCAGCAGCAGAAGCTCGTCGACGCGCAGCAGTCGCTCGAGACGCGCATCGAGTCGTTCCGGTCGCAGAAGGAAGTCCTGAAGGCGCAGTACTCGGCCGCCGAGGCGCAGGTGCGCGTCGGGGAAGCGGCCACCGGGATCGGCACGCACATGAACGACACCGGCCTCGCCATCCAGCGCGCGAAGGACAAGACCGAGGAGATGCAGGCGCGCGCGTCCGCGATCGACGAGCTGACGAGCACCGGCGCGCTCGACGACCTGACCGCCGGCGACCAGACCCAGCTCGACCGCGAGCTCGCGCAGATCTCCGCGTCGTCGCAGGTCGACAGCGAGCTCGCGAAGCTGAAGGCGGAAGTGGGCTCCGGCGACGGCGCCCAGAAGGAGATCGCGTCCGGCGGCGACGCCGAGACGGCGCCTCCCGCGCCGCAGTCGTAGGTTGGGCCTGGGCGACGTCCTCTTCGGCCGCAAGAAGCTGAAGGCGCCTGCGAGCGAGCGCCTCTTCGCGCTCTGCACGTCCGCAGTGACGCTCGACACCGAGTGCTCGCTCGAGACCGCCGGCGTGGGAGCCGTCATCTTCAAGCCGCTCTCTGCGGGAGAGTTCGCCGCCGCCGAGCAGGAGATCGACCAGCTGCTCCAGGCGGTCGCATCCTCGAGCGGCTCGACGCTCGACCGCAAGACGGACTCGTTCGGGTACGACTGGGTGATCGTCGAGGACCCCGACCTCGAGGATCAGGTCGCGGGCGTGCACACGGTCGCATCCGAGCTCGAGGCGAAGGGCTTCGGCGCGCAGCTCCTCGCGGCCGCCTTCACGTTCAAGGGCGGCAAGAACCCGGTGTACTGGATCTACGGCTTCAAGACGGGGACGTTCTGGCCGTTCGTCCCGAGCGGGCAGAACGAGCGCGACAACGCGACCGAGCTCGAGCTGAAGGCGAAGCTCGAGAAGGAGCTGCCGGTCGAGCCCGACCTCAGCCGCTGGCTCGCGCTCTTCGACGCGCCCATCTAGGCGCCGGTAACCCCGATGTAACCGGCCCGGAGGTAGAACCGCCGGAGTGAAGCCGGTTGCGCCTCTATCCGCCCTCCTCCTCGCCGCGTGCCTCGCCCTCGCCGCCGCCGGCTGCGGCTCCTCACCGGCCGGTCGCGTCGCGCAGCTCGGCACGACGGCGACGCGGAGCCGCCCGCCGAGCCGAGGCTCGACCCGCGACCAGGCACTCGCGTACGCCCGCTGCATCCGCTCCCACGGCGTCCCGCTCTGGCCCGACCCCGACGCCGACGGAGCCTTCGACAAGTCCGCACTCACACCGCAGAAGCTCGGGGTCGGCACCGCACAGATCGGACGAGCGCAGCGCACCTGCACCGCCTTCCTGCCGACCTATTCGGCAGCCGGGCAGGCGCGCGTCCTGGCGGAGGCGCTCCGGTTCTCCCGGTGCATGCGCGCCCACGGCGCCACGAACTTCCCCGATCCCGAGAGCAACGGCGCGATCCGAATCCCGCATGCGATGGAGAGCTCGCCGGCGTATCTCGCCGCCCTCCGCTTCTGCCTGCGCAGGTACGGCGTGCCTCCACCGCCGAGCCCCGCCGGCTGACCGCGCGCCGACCCTACTTCAGCGTCTTGAGGTAGGCGATCAGCTCGGCGATCTGCTCGTTCGAGAGGATCCCGCCCCAGTGCGGCATGCTCACGATCGGCGCGCGCCCGATCACGCTGCCGCTCCGGATCACCGCGGCGATCTTCGCGTCGGTATCGAACTGCTTCCGGAAATCCTGGCCGGAGAGGACCGGGATGGTCTTGTCCGGCGAGAGCGGGTTCGGCACGCCGCCCAGCCCGTTCGGGCCGTGGCAGTTGATGCAGCCGTACCGGACGTAGAGCGCCGCGCCCGCGACCGCGGCTCCCTGTCCCTGCGGCACCGTCACCGCCTCCGTGTCGGCGACGGGGGGAAGGCCCGCGCGGATGTAGGCGACGAGGTTGCCGACCTGCGTCTTCGAGATGACCTCCCCCCAGACCGGCATGTACGGCTGGGTCGGATTGGCCGATGCGCCGAGACCGTGGTCGATGATGTGCCTGAGCTGGGCTGCGGTGAGAGTCCGGCCGACCGTCTTCAACGCAGGGACGGCGGGATCGACGCCGCCGCGTCCGCCGACGCCGTGGCACTGCGCGCAGGCGAACTGGACGAACGTGTGCGCTCCTGCGGCGACCGCCGGCGAGACGCTCGGATAGGAGACCGTCGTCGTCGTCGTCGCCGCGGCGGAGGCCTCGACGGTGACGGTCTTCGTGCGCTCGCCGTAGTGGCCGACCCCGTACGCCACGACCGCGATCGCGACGGCGACCGCGACGCCCGTGAAGATCGACACCGGCAGAAGCCGGCCTGCGCCTCCCGATCTCCTCCGCTCCCCGCCGGCCACGAGCTCATCTTCTACCCCCGATTGCAGGCGGGCAAGGCGGCGACCGGTTGCGCCGCGGGGCGCAGGGCTCTTAGGCGGCGACGGGCCGGCCCATCTCGCGCGCGATGGCGGCGAGTGCGGCGAGGCGCTTCTCGAGCGGCGGGTGATCCATGAAGATCTCGCTCATCTGCTGGCGCCAGTTGGTCGGCATGATGAAGAACGCGTTCATCGCCTGCACGTCACGCAGGTCCCGCTGCGGGATCTGCGTGATCCCGCTCGAGATCTTCTGGAGCGCGCTCATCAGGTTCTCGGGCGCGCCGGTGATGAGAGCCGATCCGCGGTCCGCGGCGTACTCGCGGTAGCGCGAGATCGTCCGGATGAGGACGAAGCTGATCGCATACGTGATGACGGAGACGGCGAGGACGATGAGGAAGACGGGGACGCCGCCCTGGTTGTTGTTGTTGTTCCGGTTGCCGCCGCCGAAGCCGCCTCCTCCGAAGCCGCCGCCCCACATGCCGAAGTAGAGCCCGAAGCGGGTGATGAGTCCGGCGAGCATCGCGAAGAAGCTCGCCACCGTCATGACGAGGACGTCGCGGTTCGCGACGTGCGAGAGCTCGTGCGCGAGCACGGCCTCGACCTCCTGCGGCTGGAGGCGCCGCCACAGGCCTTCCGTCACCGCGATGACGGCGTGCTTCGGGTCGCGGCCCGTCGCGAACGCGTTCGGCATGTCGCTCGAGACGATCGCGACGCGCGGCTTCGGAAGGCTCGCCATCGCGCACAGCCGCTCGACCATCGCATGCAGGTCCGGCGCCTGCTCGGGCGTGACGATCTTCGCCCCGGAGGCGGCGAGCGCGAGCTTGTCGGAGGTGTAGTACTGGAAGAAGGCGAGGCCGACGACGATGACGATCATCGGCGCGAGCCCGACGTTCAGGACGGAGAAGAGGACGACGGCGAAGACGACGTAGAGCAGGCCGAGAAGCCCACCCGTCGTGAGCATCCGCAACGTCAGCCCCCGGTCACGCCCGTAGTACTTTCGCTTCACGGCTCGCATGGTACTCCGGGCGGGTAGAGTCTCGCACCGTGCGCCGCGCACTTCTCATGGTTCTCTCATGCGCCGTGCTGGCCGGCTGCGGAGCGGAGGGGGTCGTCAGCCCGACCCCGAACGCGATCGTCGGCAAGGCGCCCGCCGCGCCGAGCTTCCCGATCGTCCCGGCCTTCAAGCTGAAGGGGGACGCGACGGCCGGGGCGGCCGTCTTCAAGGGCTCCGGCTGCGAGAGCTGCCACACGCTCGCGGCCGCGCACGCGACCGGCACGGTCGGCCCGAACCTCGACCAGCTGAAGCCGGACTACCGCGCCGTCACCGCCCAGGTGACGAACGGCGGCGCAGCGATGCCGTCGTTCAAGAGCAGCCTCTCGACGCAGAAGATCGCCGACGTCGCCGCCTACGTCGTGAAGTCGACCGGCGGCACCGTTCCGTAGACCTCCCGCCCGGCTTCCCGCATCCGCTCGCCGCCTTCGCGGTCGATCTCGACCGGACGCTGATCGGCGAGGACGCCGTCCTCCGGCCGCGCACGAAAGCGGCGATCGCGGCGGCGCGCGACGCCGGCGTGCACGTGATCGTCGTCACCGGCCGCATGTTCCGGTCCGCGCGCCCCTATGTCGAGGAGGCGGGCCTCACCGACCCGGTCATCTGCTACCAGGGCGCGGTCGTGGCGGATCCGTCCACGGGCGAGCTCCTGCGTCACGTGCCGATCCCGCGCGCGATGGCGCTCGAGGTCATCGCCGAGGTCGTCCCCCTCGGCTACCACCTCAACTGCTACGTCGACGACGAGCTCTACGTCGCGCAGGTGACGCCGGAGGCGCGGAGCTACGCCGACTTCCAGCACATCCCGATCCACGCCGTCGGGCCGCTGCGCGACTGGCTGCACGCAGACCCGACGAAGCTCGTCGCCGTCGGCGACCCCGACGCGCTCGATCGGCTCGAGGCGGAGATGAAGGCGCACTTCGGCCCGCGCCTCTTCATCTCCAAGTCGCTTCCGTACTTCCTCGAGTTCGCGCACCCCGAGGTCAGCAAGGGCGCCGGGCTCCAGTTCGTCGCCGACCGGCTCGGCTTCGACTCCGCGCACACCGCCGGCTGCGGCGACGGCGAGAACGACCGCGAGCTCCTCGACTGGGCCGGCTTCGCGGTCGCGGTCGCGAACGCGCACGAGGACATCCTCGCCCGCGCCGACCTCGTCGTCCCGCCCGTCCAAGACGAAGGGGTCGCAATCCTGCTCGAGTCCTACCTACACTCGCTCACGTGATCGACGCGCGCGCCGCCCGCAACGAGCCGGTCGAGTTCCGGCGCAAGCTCGCGCGCAAGGGCGCCGCCGAGGCGTTCGACGCCTGGCTCGCCGCCGATGAGGAGTGGCGAAGGCTCGTCCCGATCGTCGACATGCTGCGCGCCCAGACGAAGTTCAAGGGCAAGCCGACAGCCCAGCAGCAGCAGGAGCTACGCGGTGTCAAGGAGGGACTCCAGAAAGCTGAGCAGGCGCTAACCGAGGCTGAGGCGGCGCGGGACGCGCTCGGGCTCCGCATCCCCAATCCGCCGGCCGACGACGTGCCGGACGGCTCGACCGAGGACGACGTGCGCGAAGAGCGCCGCGTCGGCGAGCCTCCGCGGCTTGACGATCCGAAGGACCACCTCGAGATCGGGCGCTTCGACATGGACCGCGCAGCGCGGATGTCCGGCGCGCGCTTCGGCTACTGGATCGGCGACACCGCGCGGCTCGCGCTCGCGCTGTACCGGTACGCGCTCGATCGCCTCGCCGACGAGGGTTTCGTGACGGTGTTGCCGCCCGTGCTCGTGCGCGAGCAGGCGCTCGTCGGAACCGGCGCGTTCCCGTCCGACGAGGTGAACGTGTACGAGCTGGAGGCCGACGGCCTGTACCTCGCCGGCACCGCGGAGATCCCGCTCGCGAGCCTGCACGCGGGCGAGATCCTCGACCCGTCGGAGCTACCGCTGCGCTACGTCGCCTTCTCGCCGTGCTTCCGGCGCGAGGCGGGCGCTGCCGGGAGAGACACGCGCGGGATGTTCCGCGTGCACCAGTTCAACAAGGTCGAA
>JAGWRZ010000140.1 GCA_028876365.1 Acidobacteriota bacterium
GCAAGTCGTGCAGGGGCATGAAGCTGTGCACCGGGGGCACGCGCTCGAAGTTGTAGGGAGGCGGCGGCGAGGTGGTGGCCCACTCGAGCGTGTTGCCCTTCCACGGGTCGTTGCCCGCGATCTCGCCGTTTCGCCAGCTGTTCACGATGTTGATGAAGAAGAGCAACACCGAGAAAGCGATCAGGAAGGAAGAGATCGTGATGATCAGGTTGGTAAACGCCCACGATTCGTTGGCGTAAGTTGCGATGCGCCGCGGCATTCCCTCGAGGCCAAGCGTGTGCATGATCAGGAACGTGCCGTTGAAGCCGATGAAGAGCGTCCAGAAGTTCCACTCGCCAAGGGTGCGGTTCAGCAAGCGGCCCGTGATCTTCGGGAACCAGTAATAGATGCCGGCGAAGATCGTGAACACCGACCCGCCGAAGAGCACGTAGTGGAGGTGCGCGACGACGAAGTACGTGTCGGTGACGTGAATGTCGATCGGGACGGCGCCGAGCATGATCCCGGACAGGCCGCCGATGACGAACATCGACAGGAAGCCGAGCGCGAACAGCATGGGCGTGTTGAAGTGGAGCTTTCCCTCCCACATCGTCGCGAGCCAGCTGAAGATCTTGATCCCGGTCGGGACGGCGATGAGCAGCGTCGTGACCATCATCGGGACGCGCAGCCACGACGACATGCCGCTCGTGAACATGTGGTGCGCCCAGACGGAGAAGCCGAGCACGACGATGGCCATCAGCGAGAGCGCCATCAGCCGGTATCCGAAGATCGGTTTTCGGCTGAACACGGATATGACCTCGCTCATGATCCCGAAGCCGGGCAACATCATGATGTACACGGCCGGGTGCGAGTAGAACCAGAAGATGTGCTGATAGCCGAGCGGGTAGCCGCCGTTGTTCGGGTCGAAGAACGCGGTGTGCATGACATGGTCGAACATGGAGAAGAACTGCGACCCGGCGATGAACGGCGTCGCGATCACGACGAGGAGCGACGTGGTGAAGTTCGCCCACACGAGCAGCGGCATCCGCCAGAACGTCATCCCGGGAGCGCGCATCGTGATGATCGTGACGAGGAAGTTGAGCGCGGTCATGATCGACGACGCCCCGGCCCACTGGACGCCCTGGTTGAAGAAGACCGCGCCGAGCGGCTGGTGGTCCGAGCACAGGGGCGCATAGCCGGTCCAGCCGCACGCGAATGCTCCGCCGGGCACGACGAAGGACGAGAGCATCATGATCCCGGCGATCGGCAGGAGCCAGAACGAGAGCGCGTTCAGGCGCGGGAACGCCATGTCGGGCGCGCCGAGCATCAGGGGCACGACGAAGTTCGCGAGGCCGGCGAACGCGGGAATGATGAACAGGAAGATCATCAGCGACGCGTGCACGGAGAACAGGCCGTTGTAGGTCTGCGGGTCGAAGAAATGCCCTGTCGGGCGGGCGAGCTGCACGCGCACGAGCATCGCGAGGAAGCCGCCCGCCATGAAGAAGAAGATCGTCGTCACGAGGTACTGGACGCCGATCACCTTGTGGTCCGTGTTGACCCGGAAGTAGTCGCGCCAGGAACGCGCGCCGTGCCCGGAGTGATCCTCCGGCCGCGTCGGCGACCCGATCGCGTACCGCGTCCAGTAGTCGAATGCGCCGATGCCGGCGAGGAAGCCGAGCGGCCCGGCGACGAGCAGCGACACGAGGACGATGTCCTGCATCTTGAAGAGCGGCTGCCAGCCGCCCCACCAGCGGAAGACGACGACGAGGCCGAAGCCGATCGCGCCGAAGAGGCAGAACATCCAGGCGGCGCGGATGAAGCCGGCGCCGAGGAGCAGGCGCTTCACGGCGTTGCCGCCTCCGGGCGGCGCCGCCAGATCGTGATGGTCGAGAGTCGTCGCGGTCATTTGCCCTTGCTCGAGGAAATCAGATAGCTGACGAGGGCGTCGAGCTGTTGCTTCGAGAACGCCTTGCCGAACGTCTGCGGCATGACGTTCTTCGGGTAGCCGGGCTGAATGTAGGCGTTCGGGTCGGTGATCGAGGTCTGGATGAACGGCGCGAGCGGCTGTCCGGCCTGCTTCGCCTCCGCCGGGAGCTTGTCGAGGTCGGGCCCGACCTTGCCGGACGCTCCGGCGGCGGTGAGCGTGTGGCAGGCGGCGCAGCCGTTGTTCTTGAAGATCGCCGCGCCCGCTGTTGCGGTGTTCGGCGAGGCGACCGCCTTCGACTGGCCCTTGAGCCAGGTGTCGAACGCCGCGGGCTGCATGACGACGGCGGTCGAGCGCATGGTCGCATGGCCGAGGCCGCACAGCTCGTTGCAGATCACCGGGTAGGTTCCCACCCTCGTCGGTGTGACGTTGATCGTCGTCGTCAGCCCGGGAACGATGTCCTCGTTCTCGCGGAACTCGGGGACGAAGAAGGCGTGGATGACGTCGAGCGACGTGAAGCGGAGCTGCGTCTCGCGGCCCTTGGGGAGCGCGAGCGTCGCGCTCGTCAGGCCGCTCGGGTACTTGAACGTCCAGGTGAACTGCTGGGCGACGACGTCGACGCGGAGGGCGTTCTTCGCGAGCGCGTCGTTCCGGGACAACACGATGGCGCTCACGATCCCGATGGCGGTCACGAGGATGGTGGGGATGAGCGTCCAGGCGATCTCGAGCCGCGTGTTCCCGTGGATCGGCGGCCCGTCGGAGTCGTCGTCGGGCGCCGCGCGGAAGCGGACGACGGAGTAGATGATCGCCGCCGCCACGACGGCGAAGATGACGATGCAGATCGTGACGACGAACCAGAAGACGAAGTCGATCCGGCCCGCCTCCCTCGAGGCGTCCACGGGGAGCCAGGGAAGGGCGAGCGCGACCGCGGCGGCGACTCCGCCGGACACGACGCCGATCCCCAGTAGCCACGCGATCGAGCCCCTGCGCATCCGGGGCGGAGCCTAGACGAAAGCCCGCATCCGGATCGGCCCCTTCTGCGTTACATCCGGCGATCCCTTTCCGAACAAGGAGGAGGCATGGGTCTGGGAGTTGGCATTCTTCTGGCGGCCGTGGGCGCTGTGCTCGCGTTCGCGGTGAACGCGACGGTCTCCGGAATCAACATCCACGCAGTCGGGTGGATTCTCCTGATCGTCGGGATCGTCGGGATTGCGCTGTCGATGATCTTCTGGTCGTCCTGGGCAGGCCCCGGGTACTTCACGCGCCGGCGGACGACCTACGTCGACGAAGCTCCGCCCCCGTACTAGAGACGGCATCGACGTCGGCCGGCCGCATGGCCGGCCGACGCGTCATTCGGTCAGCCGCCTGCACGCGCCGCGAGCGACGCTTCGTCCGGTATCGTAGTCCGGTCGTTCTTCGATCCTCGCGGACGCGTTCGAGACGAATGAGGCCGCCAAGGGGTCCGGTCAGGAGGTGGCAACTTCATGCGCAACAAGAAGGCTCTCGTCGTCTCGGCGGTTGCAGTTTTGGCTCTGATCGCGGCGGCGTCGGCGGTCGCGGCCCAGAGGGTGTCGGGCAAGCACACCGCTTCGGTCGTCGTGAAGACGGGAACGATCCCGGGCCTCGGGAAGGTCCTCGTCAACAGCCGGGGCCGCACGCTGTACATGTTCGTGCCCGACAAGCGCTCGAGAGTGACGTGCGTCTCGGTGTGCGCGAAGATCTGGCCGCCGGTCAAGCTGGCGGCGGGGGCGAAGATCGTCGCCTCCGGAGGCGTGAAGCAGGGCCTGCTCGGCAGCGACAAGGACCCGGCCGGCGGGCGCGTCGTCACCTACAACCACTGGCCGCTCTATCTCTACCTCGGTGACAGGACGGCCGGGGTCGCGTCGGGTCAGGCGCTGAACCTGAACGGCGGGCTCTGGTACGTGCTCTCCCCGTCCGGCGCCGTGATCAAGGTGAAGCCGCACGCGGGCTCCGGCGGCAGCAGCGGCGGCAGCGGCGGCGGCGGGTCGAGCGGCGGAACGACGACCACCTCTCCGACGTCGACGGTCTGCAGCGACGACGACGGCGACGGCGACCAGAGCGCCGGCGGCCCCGACGACGGCGACGGCTGCATCTAGGCGGGACCTGCAGGCGGCGCAAATGCGGCAGCGCCTCAGCGGGGGCCGGCGGGGACCGAATCTCTCCCTTCCGGCCCCCGCGGTGCGACGGGCGGCGGCCTCCTGCATCGTTGCCGCGGCCGCGTTCGGGATCGCCGGCGTCGGGGCGGCGCCGGCTGCCACCCCCGCCGCGTTTCGCTGGCTCGTTCCCCGCGCGGCGCCGAGCGGGTGGAAGCACCTGAGCCCCGCGTCGGGCGGAGCGGTCATGTGGTACCCGCCGTCGCTCTCCCGCATCAAGAGCGACCCCGCCTCGGTGTCGGTGGCGCAGAAGGATCGGAGCGGCCGCATCGCCGTGTATCTGAACGCCACGCCGAAAGAGGGGAACCAGGAGAGCGTCGCGACCTGGCCGGCCTTCCGCATTCAGCACAACCGAGGTGAGGACGGCCGGGTCCACCTGCACGCCCAGGCCGTCGGCCTTCGCTTCCTCGGCGGCGGAAGAGGGTCGTGCGTGATCGACGACTACACGACGCGCGTCATCGTCCATCACTACGAGGAGATCGCGTGCTTCGTCCAGGGCCGCACGTCGGCGGGCGTGATCGTCGCCGCTGCCCTGCAGTCGGATTGGCCACGCGCCGTGGCGCTGCTCGAGCGCGCGGTGTCGGCGTATCGGGTCGACTGACCCGATACGCCGGAAGTCGCGCTTATTTCACCGTGAAGATGCCCTTCATGCCTGCGGCGGCATGGCCGGGAACCGTGCACACGTAGGGGAACCGGCCGGCGTGGAGCGTCACCGTCAGGGTGGCCGTCTTGCCGGGCTTGATGACGGGCGTCTTCTTGCCGTCGATCTTGAAGTCGTGCCCGATCGTTCCCTTGTTGACCAGGGTGAAGGTCACCGCGCCCGGCTTCGAGATGACCGCGGGCGTGACGGTGAACTTGAACTCGACCGCAACGACCTTGACCCGCGTGGCGCTCGCATGCGAGCGGGCGGCGAGAGCAGGCGACGCGGCAACACCGAGCGCCATCACGCTGGCGGCGACGGCCGCCGCACGGACGGACACACGCATTCTTCTCTCCTTCCTCGACGTCGAACTATGACCCCTGCCGAGCTGACGCACCGCATCCTGGCATGATGGCAGCGCCATGTCCAAGATCGCGATCGCGATCGCGTTCGCGCTCGCTGCGTCGCATCTCAATCATACGGCGGGCGGGTCCTGGCCCTCGGCGAACAACGGTCTCACGAGTCACCGGGCGGCGAATGCAACCGTCCTCGACGCCCGGTCGATTCCCCATCTGCGGGTCCTGTGGCGGTTCCGGTTCTCGCGCAGCGCCACGGCGTTCGGCGCGATCACCGCGAACCCCGTCATCGTCGGTGACACGGTCTACGTCCAGGACTCGACCTCGAGCGTCTACGCGCTCGACGCGCGCACCGGCGCGCTGCGCTGGAAACGGACGATCGCCGCCCCCAACGACGGTCCGAACGGGCTCGCCGTCGTGCGCGGCCGGCTGTACACGGCGACCGACACGACCGCGTTCGCCCTCGACGCGGCGACGGGGAAGCAGTTCTGGGCGCACCGCCTCGCCGGCAGGTACGAGCAGTTCGTCGCCATCGCCCCGGTCGTCGATCGCGGGCGTGTCTACTACAGCACGCAGGGATTCCCGCCCGGAGGGCGGGGCGCCCTGTACGCGCTCTCGGCGGCCACGGGCAGGCTCGTGTGGCGCTTCCAGACGATCGAGAAGCCGTGGCTTCATCCGCAGGCGGGCGGGGGCGGGGCCTGGTATCCGGTCAGCGTCGACGCGGCGGGCGACGTGTACGCCGGCATCGCGAACCCGTCGCCGTGGGGCGGCTCGAGCGCGCTCCCGAACGGCGCCGCCTTTCCGGGACGCGCGCTCTACACCGACTCGCTCGTCGTGCTCGCGGGCGCCACCGGGAAGCTTCTCTGGTACGACCAGGTGACGCGTCACGACGTGCGCGACTACGACTTCCAGGTCTCCCCGGTCCTCGCCACCGTCGGCGGCCGCCGGGTCGTCTTCGGCGCGGGCAAGGCAGGGCGCGTCGTCGCGTGGGACCGGACGAGTCACGCACGCATCTGGTCGCGGGCGGTCGGGACGCACCTGCACGATCTCGGCCCGCTCCCGAAGCGGTCGACGACGGTGTGCCCCGGTTTCCTCGGCGGCGTCCTCACGCCGATGGCCTACGCGCGCGGCCGGCTCTTCGTCCCCGTCGTGGAGCTCTGCTCGCGCGAGAGCGCGATGACGACGCCGAACGCGTTCGCGCGGCCGCCCGCGCAGGGGAAGGGCGCGCTGTACGCGCTCGAGGCTGCGACGGGGCGGATCGCCTGGGAGCGGACGCTGCGCTCGCCGCCGTTCGGGTGTGCGACGGTCGCGCGCGACGCCGTCATCGTCCCGACCTTCGACGGACATGTGCTCGGTTTCGCGACGTCCGACGGCCGCGTCATCTGGCGTGCGACTCTTCCCGACGGCGACAACAGCTGTCCCGCGGTCGGCCGCGACCTTCTGGTCGTCGCCGCCGGAGCGCCGTATCCCGGGATCGCGCACCCGAGCGCCGAGGTGGTGGCATTCGGGCAATAGGATGGCGGCGATGCTCTCGCTCGTCCGCGTGATCGCAGCGACCGCCGTCGTGTCGGCGGCGACCGCCGGTCCCGCGTGGGCGGGCACGATCGTCTTCGCCGCGGCGACGCAGGCGTCTCCGGTCGATCAGCTCTTCCGCGTATCGGCGGCGGGCACGGGCTTGAAGCAGCTCACCACCGGTGCGCATCCGGCCGACGCGCCCGCGATCTCCCCCGACGGCAAGGAGATCGCCTTCGAGCGCTTCGGCGTCGGGATCTTCACGATGGGTGTGAACGGCGGCGGGCTGCGGCGCCTCACCACGAACGGCCGCGACAGCTATCCAGCCTGGTCGCCGAACGGGAAGGACATCGCTTTTCTGCGACCGCGCGGCACCGTCTGGCGGGTTTACGTCGTGCCCGCCGCCGGCGGCCGCCTCAGGGCGTTGACGAAGGCCCCGCCGGCGGGGCGTCCGTCGTGGACGAGCGCCGGCCTGCTCGTCCCCTCCGGCGGCGATCTCCTGCGCATCGATACGGCGACCGGGCGCGTCCTCAAGTACTTCGGGGCGGACATCGACGTGATCTGGGGCCAGATGTCGGTCGCGATCGCACCGAACATCGCGAAGCTCACGTACATCGGCGCGCGTCCGCCCGAGCCGGGCGACAAGGAATGCGGGGAGGGTCCCTGCCAGCGCTTCGGGCTCTTCATCGAGAGCCTGCTGACGAAGGCCAAGCGTCCGAGGATGGTCCTGAAGGACGCCGGGCCGGCGGCCTTCTCGCCCGACGGCAAGCAGATCGTCTTCGTCGATCGCGGCAAGCTCGAGGTGCTGATCGTCGCCTCCGGCGCGACGAGGCCGATCGCGACGGGATCCGCGTATCCCTCGCTCGTCGCTCCGCCTGCCTGGCGCTGAGAAGACGACCTCAGGTGATCCGGAACGCGCCGACCGCGACCGGCCTGCTGCCCACGCGATTCGCGTACCTCAGGATGCCCCGCAGGTCGAGGTACATCACGATCGTGAGCTGTTGATTCGGCCTCAGCGTCCGGACGAAGCCTTGCTGAGCGAAGCCGGGGCCGCGCCTGGCGTCGCCGATCGTGAAGATGTGCGTCTTTCGACCACGGTTCGTGAGCACGAATGTCACCGTGCTTCCGCGCGCGGCGTGATTCGGGCTCAGCCTGATCGACGTGTCGGTGAGCGTCACCCTCACGGTGAAGATCGCCGGCTCGTTCGTCGTCCGCGACGCCGCGAGCGCGGGCGCGACGAACGCGAGCGACACCCCGCACACGGCGCCGAGCAGCAGCGCGCGCCTCATGCCCTCGAGTCTACCGGCGCTGCACGTGCTTGCGCAGCATTCGCCGGAGTGCGATAGTCAAGAGGCCGGCAGGCAGCAGTTCGCCCGGGTGCCCAGCCGGGGATTAACGCCCAAGGAGGGATGGATGCACCGGTCTCGTGTGCTTGCAGGGACTGTCCTCGCGATCATCGTCTTTGCCGCGATCATGACGGCATCAGCGTCGTCGTCCGGGGTCCACCGGATGGCGATCTCACCGGCGCCCGCGTGGACGGATGCGCAGTTGAACGCCACGCCGACGGACAACTGGCTCTTGTACTACGGAAACCTTTCCGCTGACCGGTACTCGGGTCTCAGCCAGATCAACACCTCGAACGTCGGTCAGCTCAAGCAGGTGTGGCAGATGAGCCTCGGGACGTGCACGGCGGCGATCATCGCCGGTGCGCCCGTCGTGCCGGGCGCTCCCAACGGCGCGCCGAACAACCCGACGAACTGCGGCTCGATGGAGTCGAACCCGGTCGCCGTCGACGGCGTCCTGTACACGATCAACGCCCCGATCGGGCAGGTCTTCGCGATCGACGCCGCGACGGGCACGATCATCTGGGAATACACCCCGTCGTACGCCGGCGAGACGCTTCTCAACGGCAACCCGTACAGCCCCGGGGTCGGCGGCCGGCTTCCCGGCGTCGCCGTCGCCGAAGGCAAGGTGTACGCGGGCCTGCCCGACGGTCGCCTCGTCGCTCTCGACCAGACGACCGGTCACCTCGTGTGGGAGAACAACGTCGGCTCGTACAAGCTCGGGAACCGCATCTCGACCGCTCCGATCTACGTCGACGGCATGGTCATCGTCGGCGACGGCATCGGCGACAGCGGCGGCCCGGACCCGAACCTGACCGCCTTCTCGGCAACGAGCGGTGCGCGGATCTGGAGCTTCAACCCGATCCCGCAGCCGGGGCAGCCCGGATACAACACCTGGTCGAACAAGGACGGCAACGGCAGCGTCGCCTTCGGCGGCGGTGCGTTCTGGGAGTCGCCGATCATCAACACGAAGCTCGGCCTCCTCTTCATCGGCACCGGCAACCCGGAGCCGTGGAACTCGCGTGGCGCGGGCCAGAACCTATACACCTGCTCGATCGTCGCCCTCGACCTCCACACCGGGCAGATGAAGTGGTACTTCCAGCAGGTCCACCACGACCTGTGGGACTCCGACCTGCCGAACAACGGCGTCCTCTTCAACGGCCAGTTCAAGGTCAACGGCAAGGTGGTCACGCGGCCGGCGGTCGCCTACGTCAACAAGGTCGGGATGACGTTCGTCCTCGACCAGCAGACGGGCAAGCCGCTGATCCCGGTGCACGAGGTGCCCGTGCCGCAGGACCACAACCCGGGCGTCAACACGTGGCCGACTCAGCCGGTCCCGGCGACGCAGGACGTCCTGTTCAACCCGATCGGCAAGAACGGCATCCCGTGCACGACGCCCGACGCCCTGACGTCGGCCGGCCTCCCGTACGCGACGGCGACCGCGCCCGACGGCAAGCCGTTCAAGCTCGGGTGCGCGTACACGCCGTACGACACGACGCAGTACACGGTCACGCCGTTCGAGATGATGGACTGGCCGGCGAGCTCGTATGCGCCGTCGATCCACTCGATGGTGACCTGCGGTGTCACCGGCCGGGCGACCGCGATGGAGCAGATCCCGGCGGCCTCGCAGGTCGCGAGCGTGTACGGCGGCCTGGGCGTGAACCGCCTCGGGGTCGCCGACGGCTCGTCGCCGCTCAGCAACTCGGGGAACTTCACCGCTCTGAACGTCCAGACCGGCAAGTTCACGTGGCACCAGCACTGGTCGGCC
>JAGWRZ010000141.1 GCA_028876365.1 Acidobacteriota bacterium
ATTCTGGAGACGGCAGGACGACCTCGAGCGCGAGTTGCGGGCGCACCGGCCCGAGCCGCGGCGCGAGCTCGTGGACGAGATCGCACGGATGGTCGCCGGCGAGCGCCGGCGCGCGGGCGGAAGGGCCGCCCGTCTCGGCGTCGCCGCCGCTCTGACCGCCGGCATGCTCGGCGTGCTCGGCGCCTTCGGCGGCCTGAGCTACGCGGCGAACGGCGTCACGAACGCCGTCACCGCCGCCGTGCACCTCGTCGCGCCCGCGAAGCCGGTCAAGCTCATTCCGGCCGGGTCGCAAAGCTCGGCGATGGCGCAGTACAAGGTCACCCTCTGCTTCCACGGGCACACGATCGATGTCGACTCGCACGCGGTCGACGCGCTCGTCTCGGCCGGCGCGACGCAGGGCGCCTGCCATGGCGTTCCCCCCAAGCCAGACCAGAAGCTCATCCGCGCCTGCTTCCACGGGCAGAACGTGAGCCTCTCCGACCCCTCCCTGCTCGCGCTGCAGAACCGGCTGCTCGACCTGCGCCGGGCGTTGGCCGCGGCGGCGAGAGCGCACGACAGGACGAAGGAGCTCGCCCTCCTCGCCGACATCAGGAGAACTGACCAGCAGTACCTCGCGCAGCTGCAAAAGCTGCACGCGGTCGACTTCAGGCTCGGCTTCTGTAAGGGGTAAAGGGAAGTCCCGAGACGCCGTTAGCCCCGCCGGGGCGGCCCTTGCAAGCGGCCGCCCCGGCGCTGTTTCGTGCTGCTAGTGGCTCGCGAGAAGGGTTCGAGCTCGTTCCATAAGCCCGACCGCGGGGGAAGGCGCCGCCTACAATCCGCCCCGTGGCGACGACGAAGCCGCCCGCGGAGCTGCGCTCGACGATCTCCGGCGTCGAGAACGAGCCGCTGTACTCGCCCGAGAACGTCGCGATCGACGTCGAGCGCGACCTGGGGCGGCCCGGGGAGTTCCCGTTCACGCGCGGGGTGTACGCGTCGATGTACCGCGGCCGTTTGTGGACGATGCGGCAGTTCGCCGGGTTCGGGACGGCGGAGGAGACGAACGAGCGCTTCCGCTATCTGCTCGAGCACGGCCAGACCGGTCTCTCGACGGCGTTCGACATGCCGACGCTCATGGGCTACGACTCGGATCATCCGCGCTCGCTCGGCGAGGTCGGGCGCGAGGGGGTGGCGGTCGACTCGCTCGCCGACATGGAGACGCTCTTCGACGGGATCCCGCTCGGCGAGGTGTCGACGTCGATGACGATCAACGGGCCGGCGGCGATGCTGCTCGCGTTCTACGCGTGCGTGGGGGAGGAGCAGGGCGTGCCGCTCTCGGCGCTGCGCGGCACCGTGCAGACCGACATCCTCAAGGAGTACATCGCGCAGAAGGAGTGGATCTTCCCGCCGGAGCCGTCGATGCGGCTCGTCGTCGACATGATCGAGTGGTGCTCGACCGAGATGCCGCTCATGCATCCGGTGTCGATCTCCGGCTACCACATCCGCGAGGCGGGCTCGACGGCGGCGCAGGAGCTCGCGTTCACGCTCTCCGACGGGTTCGCGGTGGTGGAGGCGTGCCTCGCGCGCGGCCTCGACGTCGACGCGTTCGCACCCAGGTTGTCGTTCTTCTTCAACGCGCACCTCGACTTCTTCGAGGAGATCGCGAAGTACCGCGCCGCGCGGCGCATCTGGGCGACGCTGATGCGCGACAAGTATGGAGCGAAGGACCCGCGCTCGCTGCTGATGCGCTTCCACACGCAGACGGCCGGCGTGTCGCTGACGGCGCAGCAGCCGGAGGTGAATCTCGTGCGCACCGCGATCGAGGCGCTCGCGGCCGTGCTCGGCGGCACGCAGTCGCTGCACACGAACAGCTTCGACGAGGCGCTCGCGCTGCCGACCGAGCATGCGGTGCGGCTCGCGCTGCGCACCCAGCAGGTGATCGCGCACGAGACCGGCGTCGTCAACACCGCCGACCCGCTCGGCGGCTCCTACTACCTCGAGCATCTGACGAACGAGCTCGAGCGGCAGGCCTACGACTACTTCGACCGGATCGACAAGCTCGGCGGCGTCATCGCCGCGATCGAGCAGAACTTCCAGCAGCGCGAGATCGCCGAGGCGAGCTTCCGCTACCAGGCGGAGGTCGAGCGGGGCGAGCGCATCATCGTCGGCGTCAACCGCTACCAGCTCGAGGACGAGCCCGAGGTCGAGATCCTGCGCATCGACCCCGCACTCGAGGAGAAGCAGATCGCGCGCGTGCAGGCGGTGCGCGCGCGGCGCGACGCGGCGGCGGTCGAGGCGGCGCTGCGCCGGCTCGAGGACGACGCGCGCGGCGACGCGAACCTCATGCCCGCGATCATGGATGCAAGCCGCGCGTACGTGACGATGGGGGAGATGTGCGACGCCCTCCGCCGCGTCTGGGGCACCTGGCGCGAGACGCCCGTGTTCTGAGGATCAGGGAACGCGGCGGGCGCCGTCGAAGTTCGCGGACCAGTAGCCCGCGAGCGTATCGACCTGCACGACGGCTCCCGGGCGCGGCGCGTCGATGAACTCGCCGCCGCCGATGTAGATGCCGACGTGGCCGAGGCCGTCGAAGAAGACGAGGTCCCCCGGCTCGAGGTCGGAGGCGGCGATCGGCATGGTCGCGTCCCACTGCGAGACGGTGTAGTGCGGCAGCGAGATCCCGAGCTGCGCGTACACGTAGCTGACGAGGCCGGAGCAGTCGAAGCCGGCGGGGCTCTCGCCGCCCCACACGTACGGGACGCCGAGATAGTGCGCGGCGATCGTCGCCGCCTCCGGGTGGCCGGGGCTCGCCGGCGGGGTCGCGCCGGGCGCCGGAGCGGGAGCGGGAGCGGGAGCGGGAGCCGTCGTCGTGGACGGCGGGGTGGAGGGCGCCGGGTCCTGGGCGATGGCCGGGCTCTGGACGGTGGTGATCGCCGCGGCCGCAGCCTGCGCCTTCGCGGCCGCCACCCGGCGCGCGATGCTGGCCCGCTCGGCCGCCGCCCGGCGTTCCTGCGCCGCCGCGGCGGCCGCGGTCAGCTGCCGGATGCTCTCGTGGATGCTCGCGAGCAGGCGCTGCTCGCGTGCGAGCGAGCCCGAGATCGCCGTCCGTTGCGCATCGAGGCTCGCGATCGTGCGCACGAGGCGCCGCCGGTCGGCGCGCAGCAGCGCCTCGCGGCGCGCCACGCTGCGGTGCAGCCGCTGCGCCTCGCCGGCGATCGCGAGGTCCTGTGTGGTGACGGAGTGCTGCGCCTCCAGCCGGTCGATCAGATCGCCGATGCTCGTCGAGCCCGCGAAGACGTCGAGCGCGCCCGGGGCCGGCTGAACGTACAGGTCGTACAGGCGCTGCTCGAGCTGCTTCTGCGCGGCGGTCAGGTTCGCGCGCGATATCCGAAGCACCATCTCGTTCGCGCGCAGCGAGCCCTGCAGCGACGAGAGCCGGACGCGCGCACCGTCCCAGCGCTGCACGACGATCGCGAGACGCGAATTGATCGCTGCGACCTGCGCGAGGACCGCGTGCGAGCGCTGCCTCTCCGCGCCCAGTCCGGACGCCGCGCCCGCCGCCGGTGCAGCGGCGAGAGAGAAGAGCAGGATGAGGAGCGTCAGTCGTCGCACAACGCGCACAGGACGAGCCGCGAGCGGCGGCATACCGGGAAGAGCGAGGGAGGCTACTCGACCACGGGCCGCGGGACAAGGGCCGCTCTAGACTGCGCGGCATGAAAGCGGCACGGTGTCGCCGCCGTGCGCGGCCTTTCCCGCTCGTCGCCGGCGTCGTGCTCGCTCTCGCCCTCTCCGGCTGCGGGGGATCGAAGAACGCGGCG
>JAGWRZ010000142.1 GCA_028876365.1 Acidobacteriota bacterium
CGATGTACGAGAGCGTTCTCGTCACGCAGCTGATCAACCGCGTGATGCTGCATGGCAAGAAGTCAACCGCCGAGACGATCGTCTACGGCGCGCTCGACAAGGTCGGCGCCAAGACGGGTCGCCCGCCGGCCGAGGTGCTCGAGCAGGCCGTGAAGACGGTCACGCCGGTTCTGGAAGTCCGCAGCCGCCGCGTCGGTGGCGCGAACTACCAGGTGCCGGTCGAGGTGCCGCAGCGCCGCGCCCGCACGCTCGCCGTGCGCTGGCTCGTCACGTACGCGCGCGACCGCCGCGAGAAGGGCATGTCGGACAAGCTGGCCAACGAGATTCTGGACGCCCTCAACCAGCAGGGCGGGGCGTTCAAGCGCAAGGACGACGTCTACCGGATGGCGCAGGCGAACAAGGCGTTCGCGCACTACCGCTGGTAGACGCGGAAGAAAGGGAGATTTGAGCACGAAGGTCACAGAGCGCGCCGTCGGTCTCGACCGCGTCCGCAACATCGGGATCATGGCCCACATCGACGCGGGCAAGACGACGACGACCGAGCGGATCCTCTACTACACCGGCCGCACCCACAAGATGGGCGAGGTGCACGAGGGCGCCGCGACGATGGACTGGATGGCCCAGGAGCAGGAGCGGGGCATCACCATCACTTCCGCGGCGACGACCGCCTTCTGGCGCGACCATCGCATCAACATCATCGATACGCCCGGGCACGTGGACTTCACCGTGGAGGTGGAGCGGAGCCTCCGCGTCCTCGACGGCGCGATCGCCGTCTTCGACTCGGTCGCCGGCGTCCAGCCGCAGTCCGAGACGGTCTGGCGGCAGGCGGACAAGTACAAGGTCCCGCGCATCGCGTTCATCAACAAGATGGACCGGACGGGCGCGAACTTCTTCGCCGCCGTCCAGTCGATGCGCGACCGGCTCGGCGCGAACCCGGTGCCGGTGCAGATCCCGGTCGGCCAGGAGGACCAGTTCCGGGGCGTCGTCGACCTCGTCGAGATGCAGGCGATCGTCTACACCGACGACCTCGGCCAGCGCTTCGAGACGACGGAGATCCCGGCCGAGCTCGCCGAGCAGGCGCACGAGTACCACCACCAGCTGATCGACGCGATCTCGCACTTCGACGACGAGGTGCTGGAGGCCTACATCGAGGACGAATCCTCGGTGACGCCGGAGATGATCCGCCGCGCCGTCCGCGCGGGGACGCTCGCCGACGAGATCACGCCGGTGCTCCTCGGCTCCGCCTTCAAGAACAAGGGCGTGCAGCCGCTGCTCGACGCCGTCATCGACTACCTCCCGAGCCCGCTCGACGTCCCGCCGGTGAAGGGCCTCGACCCGAAGACCGACGCCGAGCTCGAGCGGGCCGCCGATCCGGCCCAGCCGTTCTCGGCGCTTGCGTTCAAGGTGATGTCCGATCCGTACGTCGGCAAGCTGACGTACTTCCGCGTCTACTCGGGGAAGATCAAGGCGGGCGAGCGCGTCCTCAACACGACGACGGGGAAGACCGAGCGGATCAGCCGCATCCTCCAGATGCACGCGAACCACCGCGAGGAGCGCGAGGAGATCATGGCGGGGGAGATCGCCGCCGGCGTCGGCCTCAAGACGACGACGACGGGCGACACGCTCGCCGCCGACAACGCGCCGATCGTGCTCGAGTCGATGAGCTTCCCCGACCCCGTGATCTCGGTCGCCGTCGAGCCGAAGTCGAAGGCTGACCAGGACAAGCTCTCGACCGGCCTCCAGCGCCTCGCCGAGGAGGACCCGACCTTCCGCGTCACGAGCGACGAGGAGACGGGGCAGACGCTCATCTCCGGGATGGGCGAGCTGCACCTCGAGATCATCGTCGACCGCCTCAAGCGCGAGTTCAACGTCGACGCGAACGTCGGCCGCCCGCAGGTCGCCTACCGCGAGACGATCTCGAAGCCGGCGGAGCGCGTGCAGGGCAAGTTCGTCCGCCAGACGGGCGGCTCCGGCCAGTACGGCGACGCCGTCATCAACCTGTACCCGCAGGAGCCGGGTGCGGGCTACGCGTTCACCGACAAGATCGTCGGCGGCAAGATCCCGAAGGAGTACATCCCCGCGATCGACGCCGGCATCAAGGAGGCGATGGACTCGGGCATCCTCGCGGGCTATCCGGTCGTCGACGTTCGCGTCGAGGTCGTCGACGGGTCGTACCACGACGTCGACTCGAGCGAGCGCGCGTTCAAGATCGCCGGCTCGATGGCCTTCAAGGAGGCGCTGAAGCGGGCGAAGCCGAAGCTGCTCGAGCCCGTCATGCTCGTCGAGGTGACGACGCCGGAGGACTACCTCGGCGACGTCATGGGCAACCTCAACGGCCGCCGCGGACGCGTCGAGGGAATGGAGCCCGTCGGCAACGCGCAGGTCGTCCGCGCGATCGTGCCGCTCGCCGAGATGTTCGGCTACGCGACCGACATCCGCTCGATGTCGCAGGGGCGCGCGACGTTCCACATGGAGTTCGACCACTACGAGGAAGTGCCGCAGTCGATCGCGAGCGAGATCATCGACTCCGGGATCAACTAGGACACAGAAGGAGATCAGGGAGCCACCTATGGCCAAGCAGAAGTTCGAGCGCAACAAGCCGCACGTCAACGTCGGGACCATCGGTCACATCGACCACGGCAAGACGACGCTGACCGCTGCCATCACGAAGGTCCTCTCGGAGCAGGGCACCGGCACCGCCGCAACGAGCTTCGAGGACATCGACAAGGCGCCGGAGGAGCGGCAGCGCGGGATCACGATCAA
>JAGWRZ010000143.1 GCA_028876365.1 Acidobacteriota bacterium
CCCGATCGAGCGCATCGCCTTCAACGTCGCGAGCTATGCGATCGCGGCCTTCGCCGCGAGCCTCCCCGTGACCGTCTTCGGCTCCTCGGAGGCCATCGGCGCCGGCCGCCTGACCGGGTACATCCTCGGCGGCGCCGCGCTCCACGTCTGCGCGAACGTCCTCATCGTCTCGGGCGCGATCGCACTGTCGGCGAAGATGCGCTACCGCGACGCCGTCCTGCCCGGCCTGAAGCGCAACGGGCTCGTGTTCATCATGATGGCCGTCCTCGCCGCGCTCGCCGCCAACCTGTGGGCCGCGCATCCGTGGATGCTGCTCCTGCTCGCGGGCCCGCTCTTCACGCTCACGCTGTACCAGCGCAGCCTCTACCACTCCCACCAGGCCGCGAAGGACGCGCGCACCGACAACCTGACGGGTCTCGGCAACCATCGCGCCTACCAGGCTGCCCTGCGGGCGGTCATCGAGGTGGCAGAGCGCGACCGGGCCGAGTTCTCGCTGTGCATCGTCGACGTCGACGACTTCAAGCGGATCAACGACACCTACGGCCACCAGGTCGGCGACGACGTCCTCGTCTCGCTCGCCGAGATCCTCAGCAACGCCCGCGGCGGCGAGGCGTTCCGCTGCGGCGGCGACGAGTTCGCGATCCTCTTCAACGGGGACGGCACGACCGCGTTCGAGCGCATCACCGACGTGCAGGAGGCGGTCGCCGGGCTCGGCCTCACGCCGGTCACGATCAGCGTCGGCATCGCCAGCTATCCGGGCCAGGCGGCGGAGGCGGAGGGCCTCCAGCGCATGGCCGACGGCGCGCTGTACTGGTCGAAGCACCACGGCAAGAACCGCTCCTTCGTCTACAGCCCGAAGGTCGTGCGCATCCACTCGGCGAAGGACCTCGAGTGGGAGACGGAGAGGATGGCGCGCCTGCGCGCCGCCAAGAACATCGTGCGCTTCGTCGACGCGAAGGACGCGACGACTGCCAACCACTCGGAGACGGTGTCGGCGCTCGCCGCCGCGATCGGCAGGGAGCTCGGGCTGGACGAGGGCATCGTCGACCAGCTCGCGCTCGCGGGGCTGCTGCACGACATCGGCAAGATCGGCATCCCCGACTCCCTCCTGCAGGCGCCGCGCGAGCTGACACCCGAGGAGAGGGAGACGATCAAGTCGCACCCCGCGCTCGGGTACTCCCTGCTCGAGGGTCTCGGGATCTCGCCGATCGACGAGTGGATCCTCCACCATCACGAGGACTGGAACGGCGGTGGATACCCCGATCGGCTCACGCGCGAGGAGATCCCGCTCGGCGCGCGCATCGTGCGCGTCGCGGACGCCCTCGAGGCGATGACGTCCGACCGCCCGTACCGCGAGGCGCAGCCGCTCGAGTACGCGCTCTCGGAGCTGCGCGCGTGCTCGGGCGAGCAGTTCGACCCCATCGCGGTCGCCGCGGTCGAGAGCTATCTGGCGAAGACCGCGGACCTCGCCCTCGCCTGATGGTCCTCGCGCTTCCGTTCCTCCTCGGGGTCCTCGTCGCGCTGCCCTTCGGCGGCCGGCTGCGCGCGCTCGCACGCGTGCAGCTGCGCTGGCTCGGGCTCGCGTACGTCGCGCTCGCGTTCCAGATCGCCGCCTTCCCCGGGAGCTCGCTCCCGTGGCGCACGCCGGACGGCGCCGCCGTCGCCCTCTGGATCGCATCGGACGCGCTCCTCGTCGCCGTCGTGGTGCGGAACCTCCGCCTGCCGGGCGTGGCGCTCGTCGCCGCCGGCCTCGTCTCGAACCTCGTCGCGGTGCTCGCGAACGGCGGTCACATGCCGGCGCTGCCGCGCGCGCTCGCCGGCGCGGGGCTCCACTACGCGCGCTCGATGAACAGCGAGCGGATGGCGCACCCGGCGCTGCCGTGGCTCGTCGACCGGTGGGCGGCGCCGCACTGGATCCCGTTCGCGAACATCTTCTCGGTCGGCGACGTCGCGATCGCGGCCGGCGGCTTCGTCCTCGCGCTCGCGGTCACCGGCGCGCGCGTTCCGCGGCCGAGGCGGCCGCGGGCCGTGATTAGCTAAGCCCCATCGTCGACTTCCTCGTCGTCCCCCACACGCACTGGGACCGTGAGTGGTACGTCCCGTTCGAGGTCTTCCGCCTGCGGCTCGGCACGGTCGTCGACGAGGTGCTCGACGTGCTGGAGGCAGACGAGACGTTCACGTCGTTCACCCTCGACGGCCAGGCGGTCCTGCTCGAGGACTACGCGGACATCCGCCCGGAGAACGTCGGCCGGCTGAGCGCGCTCCTCGCCGCCGGCCGCCTCGAGGCGGGGCCGTGGTACGTCCTTCCGGACGAGATCCTCGTCGGCGGCGAGTCGCTTCTCCGCAACCTCCTGCTCGGGCGCGCGGTCTGCCAGCGCTTCGGCGCCGAGCCGGCGGACGCGGGCTACGAGCCCGACAGCTTCGGGCACCCGGCGCAGCTCCCCCAGGTCCTCGCCGGATTCGGCCTGCGCACGTTCATCTTCGGCCGCGGGCTCGGCGACCAGATCGACGACGTCGGCGTCCGCTTCCGCTGGCGGGCGGGCGGCGCCGAGGTGGTCGCGTCCCAGTTCCTCCCGCACTACGACAACTTCGCGCGGCTGACGACGGTCGACGAGGCGCGCGAGCGGGTCGATGCGATCCTCGCGCGCTTCGGCGACCTGATCGATCCCGGCTGGACGATCCTGCTCGCGAACGGCTCCGACCACCTGCACATCCAGCCGCAGCTGCCGGAGGTCTGCCGCGCGCTCGGGCCGGCCTTCCGCATCGGGCGCTACTCCGACTTCCGCCCGGACGCGGACGGGCTGCCGGTCTACGAGGGCGAGCTCGTCGGCGGCCGCCTCCAGAACATCCTGCGCGGCGTCAACTCCGCGCGCATGTACCTGAAGCAGGCGAACGAGCGGGCCGAGCGGCGGCTGCTCGGCGTCGAGACCGCCGCCGCCCTGCGGACGCTGCGCGAGGGGACGCCCTTCCCGCGCGACGACCTCCGGCTCGCCTGGCGCGACCTCCTGCGCAACCATCCCCACGATTCCATCTGCGGCTGCTCGTGCGACGAGGTGCACCGCGACATGCTCGTCCGCTACGCGCAGCTCGACCGCACGCTCGAGATCGTCGAGCGCGAGGCGCTCGGCGTCGGCGGTGCGCCGGTCAACACGCTCCCCTATCCGCGCGCCCGCGTCGTCGACGGCGGCGTCGTCGCGCTCGACGGCTTCGAGGGACGGCGTGTCGCGTCGAGCCCGCTCGTGCCGGAGCCGCTCGACGGCCTCGAGCTCGTGTTCGAGGACGAGCCCGACATCGGCGATCTGTACACGTTCTGCTCCGGCGGGGCGGTGAGGCGTGCCGAGCTCGTCGCCTCGCGGGCCGAGCCGGACGGCTCGCTCGTGCTCGAGCACGAGCTGCCCGGCATCCGCATCACGACGCTCGCCCGGGCGCGGCTCGGCCGGGTGGAGCTGACGACGACGGTCGAGAACGAGGCGCCCGACCACCGCCTCCGCGTGCACGTCGCGACCGACGGGGGCGACGAGGTGCGCGCGGAGAGCCAGTTCGCGGTCGTCCGGCGCCCGGTGGTCGTCCCGGCGCCGCGGGCGGCGTGGGTCGAGCCTCCCGTCGCGGCCCAGCACATGCTCGGCGCCGTCGCGCTCGGCCGCCTCGGGCTCTTCACGAAGGGCCTCCCCGAGTACGAGGCGGCGGCCGACGGTCTGCGGCTGACGCTCCTCCGCTGCGTCGGGACGATCTCGCGCCCGAACGGCCTCCCCACGCGGCCCGTCGACGCGGGCCCCGGGATCGAGACCCCGGAGGGCCAATGTCTCGGCCGGCACGTGTTCGAGTGGGCGATCCGGCGCGACGCCGACCGTCTCTCCGACGCGGCGCTCGTCCGCGCCGGGCAGGACTACCGGACGGACTTCCTCACCGGCGACCCCTTCGACCCCCCGTTCGCGCTCGCGGGCGACGTCGTCTTCTCGTGCCTCAAGGGGGCCGAGGACGGCGCAGGCGTGATCCTCCGCGTCTTCAACCCGAACGGCACGCGCGAGGAGGTGCGGATCGACGGCGTCGACGCGGTCCGCGTCCGCCTCGATGAGGACGAGGAGGTCGACGGCGGCGCCGAGCTCGCCCCGGGCGAGATCGCGACGTTCCGCCTCGTCTGAGCCCGGGGTACCCCGAACGAGGGAGGGGGTGCGCGGTCCCTCGCCCCCGCGGCCGATTCTTCGCGGAATGAGGCCGGTATGAACCCCTCTTTCGCGCTCCGATCCTCCCCCTTCCTGGGGATGCAATCCCCTACGAAATCGCCAGGATGCGACCTGCGAAACGGGACTTTCTGCGGACATCTCCTGGGAGGTGAAGATCTCGTGATCCGGTGGTATACACGCGCACTCGATGCGGCAACGCTCCTCAAGGGCGCAGTTGCCCTCGCCGCACTCGTCGCGCTCGTCGTTGGTGTCGGCGCCGACTGGCGCTGGGACTGACATCCAGCCGGCTTTAGGCGGGGCCGATCGCGCAGCGGTCGGCCCCGTTCTCGGCTTCTGTCTCGTATCGGCGTAAGCGAGTCTCCATGAACGAAAAGCTCATCTGCGGCATGCCAGCTCGACTCTTCGCCTACATCATGGCGACGTCGGCGCTCGCCGCGCCCCTGATCGTCGTCGCACTCGCCGAGATCGCCATCGACCCGCCGACGATCGGCAAGGCGGCGAGCGTGGCGCTCTTCTTCGCGCTCGCGCTCCTCGCCGACCTGCAGCCCATGCCGATGGGCGAGGGCGGCAAGACGGACGTCTCGATCACGACCGTCTTCATCGTCACCGCCGCCGTCCTCTTCGGCTGGCACTACGCGGTGCCGGCCGCGGCGCTCAGCATCGCGATCTCGATGATCTCGACGCGCCGTCCGATCGAGCGCATCGCCTTCAACGTCGCGAGCTATGCGATCGCGGCGTTCGCCGCGAGCCTCCCCGTGACCGTCTTCGGCTCCTCCGACGCGATCGGCGCCGGCCGCCTGACCGGGTACATCCTCGGCGGCGCCGCGCTCCACGTCTGCGCGAACGTCCTGATCGTCTCGGGCGCGATCGCCCTCTCGGCGAAGATGCGCTACCGCGACGCCGTCCTGCCCGGCCTGAAGCGCAACGGGCTCGTGTTCATCATGATGGCCGTCCTCGCCGCGCTGGCCGCCAACCTGTGGGCGGCGCACGCGTGGATGCTGCTCCTGCTGGCGGGCCCGCTCTTCACGCTCACGCTGTACCAGCGCAGCCTCTACCACTCGCATCAGGCGGCGAAGGATGCGCGCACGGACAACCTGACCGGCCTCGGCAACCACCGGGCCTACCAGGCGGCGCTGCGCGCGGTCATCGAGGTCGCCGAGCGCGACCGGGCCGAGTTCTCGCTCTGCATCGTCGACGTCGACGACTTCAAGCGGATCAACGACACCTACGGCCACCAGGTCGGCGACGACGTGCTCGTCGCGCTCGCCGAGATCCTGCGGAGCGCCCGCGG
>JAGWRZ010000144.1 GCA_028876365.1 Acidobacteriota bacterium
CCTCGACGACTTCAAGGACGTCAACGACCACATCGGCCATCTTGCCGGCGACGCGGTCTTGGCCGAGGCCGCGGTGCGGATGAAGGAGGTCGTGCGCACCGCCGACGTGCCGTGCCGCGTGGGCGGCGACGAGTTCGCGGTGATCATGCCGGAGTCGACCCTCGAGGACGCCGAGCAGCTCTTCGCCCGGATCCAGACGGTCATCTCCAGCCGGGCGATCGGGCAGGCGGGCCGGCTGCACCTCTCGGCCGGGCTCGCCGAGCTGCGCCCCGAGGACGACTCGATCACGCTCTTCGAGCGGGCCGACCGGGCCCTGTACTCCGCAAAGCAGGCCGGCAAGGGCCGGTCGATCGCGGCCTCGGCCTGATCGGGGCAAACGGGGACAGTCCCCGTCACGGGACCGCGCGGCTCCCGGCACGCTTTCGTGCGCGTACCTGGTACCGGTCTGTCCCCGCAGGACGCGTCTATCCGAGGCGGAGGAAGGGCACGTACTGGACGAGATCGACTGCGGCCGGCTGGGGTAGGTCGTCCTGCGCGCACGTGGCCGTGGTGAGCGCCGCGCTCTGCTTGCCGACCGTCCAGCTCTCGAAGGCCACCCCTTGCGCGAACGTGCGGAGCGCCGCCGCGATCGCCGGTCGTGCACGGCCGAGGGGGACGGCGCCGAGCGGCGCCGCGTCCTGGAGCGCCGTGACCGCGAACGTCCCCGTGCTCGTCAGCACGCGCTCCGACCTCCCGGTCGGGAGCGCGAACAGCCGGTCGGGCGCGACGTCCTGGATCGCGAGGCCCTGCGTCCTGCTCCCGAGCCACGGCGGCGCCGGTGTCGCCGACATCAGCCGCACCTCGAGATCGGGATACGACGTGTAGAAGGTGGCGATCTCCGACGCGGTCGGCGGCGACGACGGGAGGAACGCCTCCACATGAGCGCGCCTGAGCTGGTCGGCGAGGATCGCCCGCGCCTCCGGCACGGTCGCCCCCGCGCGGCCGAGCGCCGCGAGATAGAGCGCGCGGCTCCCGCGGAACTCCTGCCGGATGACGGCGCGCTCGGCGGCGAGGACGTCGCTGCTCGAAACCGGCTGCGCCGCACTCTCGACGAGCCGCTCGTACAGCGCGCTGTAGGCGGTCTCGCGGTCGCCGGTCAGCTTCGCGAGCTGGTCGATCGCCGCGTTCGTCAGGACCTGCTTCCCGACGAGGCACTGCGCGCCCGCGGGAAGAACGCTGAGCTGCCCCTCTGTCAGCGACGCATCGAAGTTCGGGATCGCCTTCGGCGCGTCGCACAACGCAGGCGACCGCGCCCACAGCCACGCGCACATCGCATACGGCTTGGCGGGATCCTGCTCGGGCGCGTTCCACTCGCCCCACCCCCACGACCAGACGGACGCGATCCCGGTCTCGGCCGCGACCTCTTTCGCCGCCAGCGCCTGCCACTTTGCCACCTGATACCACGCGGACGCGGGCTGGAGGTTGTTCCGCCCGCCGTACCCCGGCGTCGTCGCGAACGAGATCATGATCCCGATGCGGCTCGCCGGGATCCCGATCGAGGTGAAGTCGTCGACCGCCTGCCGGTATTCCATGCGCAGCGTCCGGTTGCCGAGGACGGGCCCGAGCTTCCATGTCGACGGCGCCGGGACATAGATCTCGCGGACGAGCTCCGCGTACTGCGAGACCTGCTGCCACCACACGCCGGCGTCGGCGCCGGTGTACGGCTTCGACGGGAGCAGGAGCTCGGGATAGGCGCCCTTCGCCGCGAGCCCCTGCACGAAGGCGAGGACGTCCGCACGGTATTGCGCGTTGTTGTCGGACCACGGCGTGACGAGCCCCGGCCCGGACAGCTCGTTGAGCGCGATCACCGGATTCGCGCACCCAGTCTGCTGCTGCGCGTACGTGAAGAAGCTCTGGACGCGGCCCGGGATGAGCGACGGGTCGGCGGGCGCCGTCGTCGTGCCGACGCGGTTCCTGAAGTTCAGATCGAAGTAGACGGTCGCCGCCCCGGCCGCGCGCATCTGCGCGCCGTAGTTGCCGCTGCCGACGCCGACGACGATGCCCGCCTTGCCGAGGATGGCGTTGAACTGCGGGAACTGGTAGCCGAACTCCATCCAGACCGGCTGCGTCGCGGGCAGGCCGCACTGGCCCGCGTACGGCGCAGGCGTCGCCGCACGCGCGGCCGCGGGCCACGCACCGAAGAGCAGCGCGAGAAGGACGAGACGCTTCACGACCCCGACCCTTGATACCAGACGGGGCTCCCGGAGGAGCCCCGTCTTACATCCGGATTACGCCTCGTCCAGCGGAGATTCGATCTCGGGGATCTCCTCCGCCTCGATCTCCTCGTGCGAGGGGCCGCCGTTGCCGCCCGGCTCGCCGCCGAAGTCGAGGTCGAGATCGGCGAGGCTGTCGCCCCCGTCCGAGCCGATCTCCTCGAGCGCGGCCAGCAGCTGCTCCTCGGTCTGCGGCCTGGTGTACGCGCTCACCGGAACGGCGGCCGACGGGCCGATCTCGATCGTCCGGTACCGCTTGAGGCCGGTCGCCGCCGGGATGAGCTTGCCGATGATGACGTTCTCCTTCAGGCCGAGCAGGCGGTCGACCTTGCCCTCGATCGACGCGTCGGTCAGCACCTTCGTCGTCTCCTGGAAGGAGGCGGCCGAGAGGAACGACTCGGTCGCGAGCGACGCCTTGGTGATCCCGAGGATGAGCGGCTCCGATGTCGCCTGGTCGCGCTTGTCCTTCTTCACGCGCGCGTTCTCGCGCTCGAGCACGACCTTGTCCACGAGCTGGCCCGGGAGCAGATCGGTGTCGCCGTTGTTCTCGATGCGCACCTTCTTCAGCATCTGCCGGACGATGAGCTCGATGTGCTTGTCGTGGATGTCGACGCCCTGCGACTTGTAGACCTTCTGCACCTCGCCGACGAGGTACAGCTCGGTGGCCGTGTAGCCCTTGAGCCGCAGCAGGTCGGCGGGGCTGATCGAGCCCTCGTGCAGCGCGTCGCCGGCCTCCACCTTCTCGCCCTGCGCGACGAGCAGGCGCGTGCGGCGCGGGACGGTGTACGAGCGCTCGTCCTCCTCCTTGCCGCTGTCGGGGACGATCGTGATCTTCAGCTGGCGCTCGGTCTCCTCGAGCGCGATCGTGCCGTCGATCTCCGCGAGCTGCGCGGCGCCCTTCGGGTTCCGCGCCTCGAAGATCTCGACGACTCGGGGGAGGCCGTGCGTGATGTCCGCGCCGGCGACACCGCCGGTGTGGAACGTCCGCATCGTCAGCTGAGTGCCCGGCTCTCCGATCGACTGCGCGGCGATGATGCCGACCGCGTCGCCGATCTCCGACATCTCGCCGGTGGCGAGGAAGGTGCCGTAGCACGACTGGCACACGCCGGTCTCCGCCTTGCACTTGAGCACCGAGCGGACCGGGACGACGAAGTCCTCCGCGGCCTCGCCGAGCTCCTCGACGATCTCGCGCACGCGCGGCATCGTGAGCTCCTCGCCCTTCTCGGCGATCACCGTCTTGCCCGGCTTGCCGGATGCGAGCGGCTTGTGCACGTCCTCGGCGAGGATGCGGGCGGCGACGCTCTTGTTCAGGCCCTCCGCGTTGAAGAGCGGCAGCTCGACGAACTCCTTCGACTTGCAGTCCTCCTCGCGGATGATGACGTCCTGCGAGACGTCGACGAGGCGCCGCGTCAGGTAGCCCGAGTCGGCGGTGCGAAGCGCCGTGTCGGCGAGGCCCTTGCGGGCGCCGTGGGTCGAGATGAAGTACTCGAGCACCGACAGGCCCTCCATGAAGTTCGCCTTGATCGGGCGCTCGATGATCTCGCCTTTCGGATTCGCCATCAGGCCGCGCATGCCGGCCAGCTGGCGGAGCTGCGCGAAGGAGCCGCGGGCGCCCGAGTTGGCCATCATGAAGAGCGGATTGAGCTCGTCGAGGTTCGCGAGCATGGCGTCGGAGACCGTGTCGGTCGCCTCGGTCCAGATGTTCACGATCGACTCGTGCCGCTCGGCCTCGGTGATGAGCCCGTGCTCGTACGCCTGCTCGACCTTGCCGACGCGCTCCTCGTACTCGGCGAGGAGCGCCTCCTTCTGCGGCGGGATGACGACGTCGTTCTTCGAGATCGTCACGCCGGCGCGCGTCGCGTACTCGAAGCCGAGCGACTTGATCGTGTCGAGCACCGACGACACCGTGTGGGCGCCGTACTCGTCGACGAGGCTCGAGATGAAGTCGTCGAGCGCCTTCTTCGAGAGCGTGCGGTTCAAGTAGTCGTGGTACTGGGTGTACTCGCCCTCGAGCGGACCGACGGCCTCGCGCAGCGCGCGGTCGATCTCCGCGTTGAAGATGACGCGGCCGGCGGTCGTGAGGATGAGCTCGCCCTCCCACAGGTACTCGATCGGCGACTGGAGCTCGATCTGCCCGGCGTCGAGCGCGAACTCGACGTCCTCCTCCGTGCGGAACCGCTTCGGGCGCGGATCCATCGTCTCCGCCGACAGCTCGTCGAATTCGAGGTCGGAGTACGTGAGGTAGTACGACCCGAGCACCATGTCCTGCGTCGGCGTCGCGAGCGCGCGGCCCGAGGCCGGCGACAGGATGTTGTTCGCCGAGAGCATCAGGATCCGCGCCTCCGCCTGCGCCTCGGCCGACAGCGGCACGTGCACCGCCATCTGGTCGCCGTCGAAGTCGGCGTTGAACGCGTGGCACACGAGCGGGTGCACCTGGATCGCCTTGCCCTCGACGAGCACCGGCTCGAACGCCTGGATGCCGAGACGGTGAAGCGTCGGGGCGCGGTTCAGCAGCACGGGATGCTCCTGGATGACCTCCTCCAGGATGTCCCAGACCTCCGCCTGCATCTGGTCGACGTGCCGCTTCGCCGCCTTGATGTTCTGGACGATCTTCCGCTCGACGAGCCGGCTCATGATGAACGGCTTGAAGAGCTCGAGCGCCATCAGCTTCGGCAGCCCGCACTGGTGCAGCTTCAGGTACGGCCCGGCGACTATGACGGAGCGGCCCGAGTAGTCGACGCGCTTGCCGAGCAGGTTCTGGCGGAAGCGGCCGCTCTTGCCCTTGATCATGTCGGCGAGCGACTTGAGCGCGCGCTTGTTGGCGCCGGTCATCGCCTTGCCGCGGCGGCCGTTGTCGAG
>JAGWRZ010000145.1 GCA_028876365.1 Acidobacteriota bacterium
CATCGCGTTCATCGTCCCGACGAGACGGTCGCCGCCGGGCGCGTCCTGGAGCCGGTTCATCGCTTCCTCGCTCAGCTCCGCGAGCTTGCCCAGCAGATCGGTGCGCTTCTCGTCTGCCACGGCGGACAGTGTACGAAAGCCGCGGCTACGCTGCCGGCCCGATGCGCCGTCTGCTGATCGCGCTCGCGCTCGTCTTCGCTGCGCCCGCCGCCGCAGCAACCGTGCGCAGCATCCACGGCACGCCGGGAAACGACTTCATCCAGGCCGCCTGGGGCGGGAAGGACACGGTCGACTGCGGGCGCGGGTTCGACGTCGTCGCGGCCGACCTCCAGGACAAGGTCGCGGCCGACTGCGAGGTCGTCTCGCGGCGATTGTCGGTCGATCCGTCGGTCAATCCCGCGGGCCGGCACGAGACTGCGGTCGAGCCTTCCGACGCAGCCTGGGGCTCGACGGTCGTGGCCGCCTACCAGGTCGGCCGGTTCGGCACCGGCGGCGCGTCCTTCATCGGCTTCGCGGTGTCGAACGACGCGGGCCGCACGTGGACACGCGGGCTCCTTCCCGGCGTGACCGTCGAGTCGACTCCGCCCGGGCCGGAGCGCGCCGCGTCCGACCCGAGCGTCGCCTACGACGCCGCGCACAACACGTGGCTCATCTCGATGCTCACCATCGAGCAGAGCGGCACACGCGTCATGGTCGCGCGCTCGAGCGACGGCCTGCACTGGTCGACGCCGGTGACGGTGGCCGGCGGCCCGGCGCTCGACAAGGACTGGATCACGTGCGACAACGGCGCGTCGAGCCCGTTCCGCGGACGCTGTTACGCGCTCTACACCGACGACGACCAGGGCACCACCGTCAGTCAGTCGAGCGGCGACGGCGGCGTCACGTGGTCGATGCCGGTGCGTGCAGGTGGCATCCTCGTCGGAACGCAGCCGGCGGTGCTACCGGATGGGACGCTGGTCACGATCGCGGGCGACTTCACCGGCGCGCAGGCGCTGACCGGCGCGATCGACAGCCTTCGATCGACGGACGGCGGCGCGACGTTCACCGAGACCACGATCTCGACTCTGACGTCGGCGAGCAATACGCCGATGCGGGCGATCTCGCTTCCGTCGATGACCGTCGACGCGGCGGGAGAGCTGTTCGCGGTCTGGGGCGACTGCCGGTTCCGCGCCTCGTGCACGGCGAACGACCTGGTGCTCTCGACGTCCCTCGACGGCGTGACCTGGTCGTCGCCGGCACGCATCCCAACGGCCTCCGTCTCGTCGACTCTCGACGCGATGATCCCCGGCATCGGAGCGGATCCGGCGCAGCCTGGTCACATCGCGCTCGTCTATGCGTACTTCACGCCTCACTCGTGTGCCGCGGGCGCGTGCACCCTGGGCGTCGGCTTCCTCCAGTCGGCGAACGGGGGGGCGAGCTGGACGAAGGCGCTGCGGCTCGACGTCGAGCCGATCCGGATGGACTGGCTGCCGGAGGCCGCAGGGCGCATGGTCGGCGACTACTTCGGCACCGCGTTCGCGGCGGGACGCGTCGTTCCCGTGTTCGCGCTCGCGATCGCGCCGACCGGCCAGCGTCTCCACGAGGGGATCTTCGCGACCTCACTCCCGGCGCTCGGGTAGCGCCCGGGCGAGCGCGGCGAGTGTTCTACCGGCGCTCGCGTCGATGACGACGTCGGCGCGGTCGTCGAGCGGCGTCTCGCCGCGGTTCACGATCGCGAGGCGGCCGCCCGCGGCGAGCGTCTCGAGCGGCAGCCCGGCGACGGGGAAGACCTCGAGCGAGGAGCCGACGACGAGCATCAGGGCCGCCTGGGATGACAGCCTGATCGCACAGCCGATCGCGGCCTCGGGTAGGAGCTCGCCGAACATGACGACGTCGGGCTTGAGGGCTTCTCCGCAGTCGGGGCACGAGGGGACCGGCAACAGGCCGAGCGCCTCCTCGGAGGTCACGGTCGCACCGCACGTTCCGCAGCTCGCGGTGCGAATCGAGCCGTGCACCTCGACGAGGTTCCGCGACCCGGCGCGCGCGTGCAGGCCGTCGACGTTCTGGGTGATCACGGCCTCGACCCAGCCCCGGCGCTCGAGCTCCGCGAGTGCGCGGTGCCCGTCGTTCGGTTCCGCGCCGGCGAGGGATGCCAGCCGTCTGCCGTAGAAGTCCCATACTTTCGCCGGTTCGGCGCGGAACGCGTCGATGGATGCGTATTCCATCGGGTCGTATCGCCGCCAGACGCCGGTCGGCGATCGGAAGTCCGGAATGCCCGACTCGGTGCTGACGCCGGCGCCCGTCAGGACGACGCATGGCGCATGCGTTCGAACGAGCTCTGCGAGCGATGCGACGCCGTAGAGTTGGCGCATGGAGGGATTCTCGTTCTCGACCCGGGTGCGTGTGCGCTTCGCGGACACGGACGCGCAGGGGATCGCGCACAATGCCGCGTATCCCGTCTGGTTCGAGGTCGCGCGCGTCGAGTACCTCCGCGCATTCGCCGGCGGGTACCAGGCGCTGCGAGATCACGGCATCGAGGCCCTCGTCCTCGAGTCGTTCTGCCGCTATCGCTCGCCCGCCCGCTTCGACGACGAGCTCGACGTGCACACGCGCTGCCTCGATCTCCACGGCGCGAGATTCCGGTACGAGTACGAGATCGTGCGCGCCGACGGAGCGCCGATCGCCGACGGCTGGACCGCCCATGCATGCGTCGATGCGACGACCTTCAGGCCGACACGGGTGCCGGACTGGCTCGTCGGCGCGATCCGCTCCGCCGAGGGATAGCGCGCGCCTTCCGGCGCCCCCGTCTTCGCGGAGGCCGGGGACCAGGCTTTCACGAACCGACACGAAGCCGACACGCACACGTGACGCCCCTCGACATAGGCTCGGAGCCAGGCGGGTAGGAGGGAGGGGTCGGGTCCCGGATTACACGCGCGTGTACCTCTAAACGGCCGCCGGAGGGGGCTCAGAAGACGAAGAGCTCGACCCCGCCGCTGACGTTGAGCCCGACGCCGGTGACGTAGCCGGCGAGATCGGAGCAGAGAAACGCGACGACGTTCGCGATCTCCTGCGGCTCACCCGGCCTCCGCAACGCCGTCCGCCGGACGATCCGCTCGTTCATGGCCGCGTTGGCCATGTGGAAGGCTTCCGTGCCGATCACGCCGGGCACGATCGCGTTGCAGGTGATGCCGTGCCGGCCGCCCTCCATCGCCAGCGTCTTCGTCAGCCCGAGAAGCCCCGCCTTCGTCGTCGCGTAGCTCGCCTGCCCGAACCCGCCGAGCGTGCCGGCGACGGACGCCATGTTCACGATCCGCCCCCACCCGCGCTCCTTCATATGGGGCCACACGGCCTGCGCGCAGTTGAACGCGCCGGTCAGGTTGACGCGCAGGTCGCGCTCCCACAGGTCCGGCGCCTGTTCGTGGAACTGGGCGACGTGGTCGAGCGTGCCGGCGTTGTTGACGAGGATGTCGACGGATCCGAGCTCCGCGACCGCGCGCCCGACGGCGGCGTCCACCTGGGCCCGGTCGGTGACGTCGCAACGAACGGCGAATGCCCGCCTCCCCATCGACTCGATCTCGCCGACGGTCTCCTCCGTGTGCACGAGGCCCTGCTGCCGCGCAGCCGCCGCGAGCGGGCCGTAGCGGTCGGTCTCGTCGGACAGCTGCGACTCGACGAGCAGATCTGCGACGACGACATCGGCGCCCGCCTGCGCGAGCGTCAGCGCGTCGGCCCGGCCGAGCCCGCGAGACCCGCCGGTGACGAACGCGACTCGACCCGAGAGGTCGATCTCAATCGGCACGCGGCAAGAATATTTCCTTCGCGATCACGAGTCGCTGGATCTGCGACGTCCCCTCGTAGATCTGGAACAGCTTCGCGTCGCGCATGAGCTTCTCGACCGGATACTCCTTCATGTAGCCGTAGCCGCCGAAGACCTGGACGGCATCGGTGGCGACCTTCATCGCCGTGTCGGCAGCGAAGCGCTTCGCAAACGACGAGTACAGCGTCGCCTTGCGGCCGTAGCCCTGGTCGAGCATCCACGCCGCCTGCCAGGTGAGCAGCCTCGCCGCCTCGATCTCGGTCGCCATGTCGGCGATCATGAAGTTGACGCCCTGGTGCATCGCGATCGGCATGTCGAACGTCACGCGCTCCTTCGCGTACTCGACGGCCAGCTCGTAGGCGGCCTGCGCGACGCCGACGGCGCCGATCGCAGTGCCCGGCCGCGTGAAGTCGAGCGTCGCCATCGCGATCTTGAAGCCGTCGCCCTCCTCGCCGAGGCGACTCTCCGCGGGAACGCGCACGTCTTGGAGCGCGAACGCGGACGTGTCGGTCGCGCGCTGCCCCATCTTGTGGAGGTGCTTCTCGATTGTCACGCCGGGTGTGTCCATCGGGACGACGAAGGCGGACATCCCGTTGCTGCCGCCGCGCGGATCGGTCTTCGCGAAGACGACCGTCCAGGCTGCATAGCCGGCGTTCGTGATGAACGTCTTCGACCCGTTGAGGACGTACTCGTCGCCTTCGAGGACGGCGGTCGTCTTCAGTGACGCGACGTCGGATCCCGCCC
>JAGWRZ010000146.1 GCA_028876365.1 Acidobacteriota bacterium
ACCCACCGCACACTGCTCGCTCTGCAAATCAACCAGAGCGCGAAGGCCCCAAAATCCGCGTAGCTATGCGGTTTTTGCAGAGCCCTCTGACGGACTCGAACCGTCGACCCCCTCCTTACCATGGAGGTGCTCTACCAACTGAGCTAAGAGGGCTGGTGGAGCGCATCGTATCGGCGGCATAATCGGGGCGTGGGTCGTCCGGGTCGTCTCCTCGCGGTCGTCGTCGCCGCGCTCGGCTTCGCGTCCGCGGCCCAGGCGAGGCCGCTCCTCGGGATCACCGGCGACCTGCCGCGCTTCGAGGCCCTGACGGGGCAGCAGTCGACCGTCCACCAAGCGTTCCTCGGCTGGGGCCAGGGGCTCTCGTACGGCAGCCCCTTCGTCAGCCTGTTCGGGACGCTCGCGCCGATCCCGATGATCCACCTCGGCACCGGCCTCGGCTCGAGCGGCAAGGAGGCGATCACGCCGGCGCAGATCGCCGGCGGCGGCGGCGATGCCTACCTCATCGCCCTGAACCAGGCGATCGCGCAGTGGGGCAAGGGCATCTACGTGCGCCCGATGGCGGAGATGAACAACGACGGGAACCTCTGGTCGGGCTTCACGAAGGGCGGCGCCCCGAAGGCGGGTCACTCGCCCGCCGACTACCGGCGCGCCTTCGCGCGCATCTATCTGATCCTGCACGGGGGCCCGGCGACGGAGATCAATGCGAAGCTGCGCGCGCTCGGCGAGCCGGCGATCGCCCACGACCTCGCCCGCAACCCGTTCCCGCGCCTGCGCATCGTCTGGAACCCGCTCGCCGGCGGCAACCCGCGCATCCCCGCGAACGCCGCGCAGAACTATTACCCCGGCGCCGCCTACGTCGACGTCGACGCCGGCGACATCTTCGAGGAGACGCTCGGCGACACGGCGCCGTGGAACGACCTCGAGGCCCTGTACAAGGCCTCGATCGCGCACGGCAAGCCCTTCGCGATCCCCGAGTGGGGCCTCTTCGGCGTCGACGACCAGAAGTTCGTCCAGCACATGTGCACGTTCCTGAAGACGCACGGCCGCACCGAGGAGGCGGGCTTCTTCGAGAGCAAGCCGGGGACGATCTTCGACATCGCCCCGAAGACGAAGAGCCGGGCCGCCTACCGCAGCTGCATCACCCCGCTCGGCGCCGCGGTGCCCGCCTGGGCCGCCGCCGGCCAGACGGCGCCGGGCAACCCGTCCACGACCCCGACCGTCACGTTCACGCTCAACGGCCAGTCGATCGGCTCCGCCTCGGCCCCGATCGGCGCGGACGAGATCGAGCTCGACATGATCCCGGCGACGGGGGTCATCGCCGAGGCGTACTGGATCCGTGGGGGCAAGTCGCTCGGGCCGATGACCGTCCCGTCGGGGGCGACCGGCGCGGTCTTCGCGACGAGCCCCGGCGGCGCCGCGCCGACGCCGCTCGTGCGCCCGCGCGCCGGCACCGACTTCCACGTCAGGTGGAGCGCATCCGGGGTGATCACCTCCGCCTGGTGGTCTCGCGTCGGGAAGCTGCTCGCGCAGATCCCGGTCACCTCCGGGGAGACGTCGATCGCGATGACCCAGGCCTCCGGATGAATGGGGGCGGGAGGATTCGAACCTCCGTAGGCTGAGCCGACGGGTTTACAGCCCGTTCCCTTTGGCCGCTCGGGCACACCCCCGGGAGCGCCGATTGTAGCCTCCTCTCCCATGGCAGCCCACGATGTCGTCGTCATCGGCGCCGGGCCGGCGGGATCGACCGCCGCCTACCGCCTCGCGCGCGCGGGCGCGCGCGTCTTACTGATGGACAAGGCGCGCTTCCCGCGCGACAAGCCCTGCGGCGGCGGCGTCACGGTGCGCGCGGCGCGCCTCCTCCCCTTCTCGATCGACCCGGTCGTCGAGGACGTCGTCGACCGCATCGCGTGCGGCCTCGACTTCGGCCCGCAGTTCGAGCGCCGCTCGAGCGGCCCGCTCGCGTACATGACGCAGCGGAAGCGGCTCGACCACTTCCTCCTCGAGCAGGCGATCGAGGCGGGGGCCGAGGTGCGTCTCGAGACGACGGTCGACGCGCGCGAGCTCGACGCGGACTTCGTCGTCGGCGCCGACGGCTGCAACGGCGCGAGCGCGAAGCAGCTCGGGCTCGGCGGAGGCATCGTCCACGGCGTCGCGCTCGAGGCGAACTACCCGCACGAGCCGCGCTTTGCCCGCGCGATGGTGCTCGAGATCGCGGTCATCCGCGGCGGCTACGGCTGGATCTTCCCCAAGGGCGACCACCTCAACGTCGGCGTCGGCGGGAACGCGAGCGAGGGGCCGAAGCTGCGGACGGCGCTCCGGCGCATGTGCGAGGCCTACGGCTTCGACCCGGACGCGGCCGTCGAGCGGCGCGGGTACCGCCTGCCGATGCGAACCGCTGCGACACGGCTCGTGCACGGGAACGCGGCGGTGATCGGCGACGCCGCCGGCCTCGTCGACCCTTTCTCCGGCGACGGCATGTACGAGGCGTTCCTCTCGGCGCAGCTCGTCGCCGAGGCGATCCTCGCCGGCGATCTCGCCTCGTATGCCGACGGGGTCGCCCGCCGGATCGGGCCGCTCGCGAGTGCGGGCTGGGGGGCGAAGCGGGCGTTCGAGCGCTTTCCGCGCACGACGTTCGCGCTCGCGCGGCTGCCGGTCACCTTCCGCGCGCTCGAGAAGCTCCTGCGCGGCGAGCTCGGCCACCCCGGCGCCGCCCGCGGGATGGAGCGGGGCGCGATCGGGCTCATCTACGCCGTGTCGCGTGTCTCGTAGCGACTATGTGCAGCTGCCGCCGCGCGGGCCGCAGTCGAACGCCGTCGTCGTCTCGTAGACGATCGGCGTCCCCGACGTATTCGGGTCGCGCACGATGACGGTGATGTCGATCTCGTTCGCCGTCGCCCCGCCGCTGACCGTCTGCGACACCTTGCGGATGAACGTCTCGACCTTGTAGTGCTTGCCGTCGCTCCCGAGCGGGTCCTCGCTCGTCGTCACCGGATACGTGCAGCTCGCGGCGGGGTTGCACTGAACCGGCAGGCAGAAGCTGCTCGTGCCGCACGTGAGCGTCACGTCCGTCCCCGTCGGCGTCAGCGTCGCCTCGTCGCTCACGTACGTCGGGTCGCTGGACTTCACCGTCGCGAGCGTCGTCGTGTCGAGCCCGAGCGAGGCGTACGGGATCGCCGCGTACAGCTCGAGCTGCTTCTCGGCGAGGTTCGCGGCCGCGAGCTTGCGCGCGGAGTGGTGGAGCGACAGGAAGCCTGTGTCGTACGAGGCCGCGAGCGCGAGGAGCGCGAGCGAGATGACCACCATCGTGACGACGAGCTCGATGATCCCCTGCCCGTGCTCGTTCCGAAGGCGGGGCCGCATCATCAGTGGTGGAGGTAGAGGTGGAGGAGCGGGTGCCCGGCGAAGAGCGCGACGACGGCGCCGAGGGCGAGGAACGGCCCGAGCGGGATCCCCATCTTCCGGGCGGCGGAGCCGTGCCGGGCGAGGAGGACGAACGCCGGCACGAGCGCCGCGAGCATGCCGAGGAGGAGCGCGACCGGGACCGTCCGGCCGAGCATCGCGCCGAGGAGGAGCGCGAGCTTCACGTCGCCCATCCCCATCCCCGCCGGGTAGACGAGCGCGGCGAGGAAGAGCAACCCGGACGCGCCGAACGCCGCGATCGCCCACTCCGGGCTCGGCTTCACCGCCGTCTGCGCAGCGAGGACGACCGCGGCGGCGGGGAGCACGATCCGGTTCGGGATGATGCGGTGCTCGAGGTCGGTCGCCGACACTGCGACGAGCGCGAGGCAGAAGAACGAGGCGACGAGCGACTCCGCATGCAGGCCGAACTTCCAGACGCTGCCGCCGACGAGCAGCGCCGCCGTGAGCTCGACCGCCGGGTAGCGCAGCGGGATGCGCTCGTCGCACGAGCGGCAGCGGCCGCGCAGGAACGCGTACGAGAGCAGGGGGACGTTCTCGTACCACGACAGCTCGTGTCCGCACGACATGCATGCGGACGGAGGGCTGACGATCGAGCGCCGCAGCGGGACGCGCGCGGCGACGACGTTGAGGAAGGAGCCGAGCGCGAGCCCGGGGGCGAGTGCGAGCGCCGCGAGCGTCACGTCAGCTCGAGCCCGCGAGCCTGTTCGTCGTCGGCGCGTACGGCGAGGTGTTCTGCGGGTCGCCGCTCGATCCGTACTGCCGGTTCCGCTCGAGCGTGATCGTGATGAGCGGCGCGCCCGTGTCGATCAGCTTCGTTCCCGGCGCCGGGCTCTGCGAGACGACGATGTTCGCCGGGTAGCCGGGGACACCGCCCGTCACCTTCCACGCGAAGCCCGCGTCCTGCAGCTGGCTCTTCGCGAAGACGAACGCCTCGCGCCGGAGGTCCGGGACGACGAGCGTCAGCGGGGTCGACGGGAGCCGCGCCGTGCTCGCCGGAACGGCCGCGAGCTGCCGGTCCGCGGCGAAGCTGATCGCGGAGACGGCCAGGGCGCCGAGGACGGCGGTGGTGAACAGGAGCCGGCGCATGCCTCTCTTTTCGGCAGAACTCAGCCTCGGCTGAAGAGGACGACCGGAGCGGGCCGGACGACCTGGAAGACGGGCCCGGAAGCCGGTGCGGGGGCGGCGACCTCCTGCGCGGCCATGACCGCCGGGGTGCGGATCGGCAGGGCCGGGGTCGGGCCGGCGTCGTTCCAGGTGAAGGCCGTCCCGGCGAAGGACTGGAACCACGCCTCCTGCTGGGGCCAGGCGTCGGGCGGCTGGAGCTGGAGGTGGAGGTGCGGCCCGGTGGCGTTGCCCGTCTGCCCGACGAGACCGACCTGCTCCCCGGCGGTGAGGCTCGCCCCGGGGACGACGGCCGAATCGAGAACGGCGAGGTGGCAGTACGTCCACGTCTGGCCGTCCGCGCCGAGCATCGTCATGCCGATCCCGCATTTCGGGTCGACGTACGTCCACGCCCGCTCGACGACGCCGTTCTCGAGTGCGTACACGGGAGACCCGAGCGGGGCGGCGATGTCGACCGCGGGAATGTCCGCGTGGGTATGCGAGGCGGAGACGACGCCGGGGCCGCCCCCTACGGGGAAGACCCACGTGCCGTCGTAGGTCGGCCCGGCGAGAAGGTCGGAGGCGGCGGGGGAGAACGACGCCGCCGCCGAGCTCTGCTGCGCCTGCGCGAGCGTATGGCGCGCGGCGTCGAGCGCCCGCTGCGCCTTCGCCACCGCCGGCTCGAGGGCGAGCTGGTCGGAGAGGAGCGTCGCCGCGTTCTCGCGCGCCTGCGCGCTGGAGAGCCGCGCCGCGGCGGCGACGACGGCCGCGCGGGCGGCGTCCAGCTGCAGCTGCATCTGATCGAGCGAGAAGGCAGTCGCGCCGTCCAGGCTGTACAGGTGCGCGAGCGAGAGCACCTCGTTCACGTACCAGTCCGCGTGGTTGTACGCGAACACGGCGCGGTACAGGTCGGTCGACGCGCCGGCCGCCTGGAGATACCGCGCCGCGGAGAAGATCGCGTCGCTCGCATTCCACGGGTCGGCGACGCCGTCGCCGTTCGCGTCCATGCCCCAGCGCATCCACGTCGACGGCATGAACTGCATCCAGCCGATCGCGCCGGCCGAGCTCGGCCCCATGTTGCGGCCGAAGTTCGACTCGATCTTGTTGATCGCGGCGAGCACCTGCCAGGGGACGTCGTACTCCGCGCCGGCCTGCTGCCACAGCGAGAGCAGCTGCGCGTACGGAAGCGGCGCCGTCGTCGCGGTCGCGTCGGGCGCGAGCGGAGTGACGAGCGGCGTCGACACGATCGTGAACGTGTCCGCGCGCGCGCCGGTGGCGACGACGGCGGAGAGGACGACGAGGGCGAGGAGCGCGGCGCGGCGCACGATCACCCCGCGGGGACGATGCGCAGGCCGCCGGTCTCGACGAGCTGCTCGGGCTGCGGCTCCGCCTCCGGCGTCGCGACGACCGGCTGGAGGGGCGTCTCGTCGGCAGCCGCGTCCGCGGCCCGCTTGATCTTGATCGCGCGCTCGAGCGCGACGAGGAAGTCGTGCCGATGGGTGGAGGCGTTCGCGGCGACCTCGCTGTCGACCTCCCCGGCGAGCACGAGGTCGATGAGCGCCTGCGTGAACGTCTGCATGCCGAAGTACTCGCCCTCGGCGACGGCGTCGGTGATCTCGTCCGCCCGCGCCTCGCGGATGAGATCGGCGATGCGCGCGTTCATCACCATCGCCTCGATGGCCGCGACGCGCCCGCCGTTCGGCTTCGGGAGCAGGCGCTGGCTGATGACGCCGCGGAGGACGCCGGCGAGGATCGACCGGATCACCTCCTGCTTCTCCGGCGGGAAGAACTCGACCATGCGGCTGACCGTCTCCGCCGCGTCGATCGTGTGCAGCGTCGAGAGCACGAGATGGCCCGACTCGGCCGCCTGCAGCGCGGTCTGCGCCGTCTCGGCGTCGCGCAGCTCGCCGATGAGGATGACGTCGGGGTCCTGGCGCAGGGCGCGCCGCAGCGCCTGCCCGAAGTCGGTCGTGTCGAGGCCGATCTCGCGCTGGTTGACGATGCAGCCCTGGTCGGGGTGGAGGATCTCGATCGGGTCCTCGATCGTGATGATGTGCTGCGACCGCGTCTTGTTCATGTGATCGATCATTGCGGCCAGCGTCGTCGTCTTCCCGGAGCCGGTCGCGCCGGTGACGAGGATGAGGCCGCGGTGCTCGTCGGCGATCGTCCGGACGACGGCGGGGAGGCCGAGCTGCTCGAGCGACGGCACGTTCCGCGGGATGACGCGGAAGGCGAAGCTCGTCGCGCCCCGCTGCCGGTAGGCGTTGACGCGGAAGCGCGGCAGGTCTTCGTCCTGGTAGGCGATGTCGAGGTCGCCCGCCTCGTGGAAGCGCTGCAGCCGCTCCGGCGAGCGCCTGCCGACCGTCTCCAGGTAGGAGGCGAGCATCGCCTCGTCGAGCGGCGTCTCCCCGAGTGTCGCCAGCCCCCCGTCCTTGCGGAGGATGGGCGGGCGCCCGAGCTTCAGGTGGATGTCGCTCGCGCCCAGCTCGACTGCGTGCCGGAGCAGGCCGTTCAGGTCCACGGGTCAGGAATCGGCGTTCCCGGCGTCCGGCTTTAGAGCCTCAGCCGGACCAGCTGCTGGGCGCCTGCGCGGGGATGCTCTGCGTCTGCGTGTTGAGCGGCGTGCCCGGCGGCATGTAGTGGAACGGGATGAGGGAGGAGGTGCTGCCGCCGATCGACAGCGTGTTCGCGAGGACCGGCCCCATGTTCGACGAGCCGCCCGACGTCAGGTAGTTCGTCGTGCAGTACACCCCGAACTGGGCGGCTGCGCCGCCGCCGAGGCTCACGCAGCCGGAGGTCGTCAGCGTCGATCCGGTCGAGTTCGCCCAGCAGCCGGCGATGAAGATGACGCCGTTCGTGTCCGGGTTCCACGAGCTCGTGCAGTTCGTGATGCCGCAGAACGAGCTGTTGTTGCCCATCGACACCCCGCCGGTGAAGTAGAGCGACGCCTGGCCGGTGTAGACGATGGTGCCGCTGATCGTCAGGCTGCCGTCGAAGTACAGAGTCCCGTTGACATACAGCGTCTTCGAGGAATGGGTCCACTTGATCTCGTTCGAGCCGACCTTGCAGTCGTAGTCGGTGTTGCCGAACATGACGCTGCTGATCAACGTGTCGCTGTTGTCGAGCGTCGTGTTGTTGTCGAAGAGGTTTGCCGGGCAGCCGGTCTGGGCGAGCCCCGCCTGCGTCGCGTAGGTCGACTTCAGCGTCGTCCAGGTTCCGTTGTTCGCGCCGGTGCACTGCGAGTCCCACGAGGACGGCTGCCCGATGCACGGCATCTGCGGCGTGACCGCGATACCCTGGCCGACCGAGGCCGCGTAGATGGGCGAGTGGCTGCCGTCGCAGACGCCGGTCCCGGGCGTCACCCCGTTGCACGTGCTCGTCGAGGTCGAGCTGAGGCCGACCTGGAGCTGCGAGATCTTCGACGATGCGGAGCCGATCCTCGCGCTACCGGTGACGTTCAGGTTGCCCCCGACCTGGAGCTGGCTGCCCGTGTAGTTGACGCTCCCGCTGAGGCAGAGGTCGCCGCGGACGAGGATCGGGACGCTGATCGTCACGCTGCCGTTCCAGCTCGTCGCGCAGGTCGTACCGGCCGCGTCCGCGTACACGTAGTTCCAAACGCCGCTGTTCGTGACCGTCTTCGAGGACGCGCCGGTCGCGATCGCGGTGATCGTGCGGGAGACGCCGTCCACCGTCCCGGTCGCCGTGATGAACCAGGTGCAGCTGCACGAGCCGCTGATCGGGTTGATCTGATAGGTGCCCGTCCCGCCGCCGGACTGCGCCGGAATCGTCTGGAGGCTCGTGGGAGGCGCCGTGGTCGCGGCGTACACCGCGCCCTCGCCGTATGCGAGCGCGCTCTGGGCGAGCTCGAACGCCTGACGCGCATCCGCCGACTTCAGCGAGCTGCGGTCGTTGGCCGCGCCGTTGATCGTGATGGCGGCGGTCAGGATCCCGAAGATCGTCATGATCGCGAGCGCCATCGGCAGCGCCTGGCCCCGCTCGTTGCGCAGCAGGCGGGTCACGAGCAGGATCCGCTCGGCGCGTTGTGCATCGTGATGTAGTCGGTGGCGGAGGTCTGGTTCGCGGTCGTCGTCGTCGTGTTGACGGTGAGCGCGACCGCGAGGATCGGAAGCGGGCTCGTCACGCCCGACACCGCGTAACAGGAGAACGGCGTCGCCGAGGTCACGTTCTGCACCAGGGTCGTGCCGGCCGTGAGGCAGCTCGTGCCGATGATGCGCACGAGCGAGCCGCTGTTCACGCACCAGGTGACGTTGCCGGTCGAGTGCGAGCACTGGCTCGGGAGCACGAGATAGACGCCCTGGCCGCCCGACTGGAGGGCCGCGCTCGAGGCGCAGCGCGCGTCGAACTCGAGCCGGCCGAAGGCGACGCGGACGTTCTCCTGGCTCGCCATGCGCGCCTGCGAGTCGGTGCTCGCGCGCTGGTTCGAGACGAAGAGGTTCCCGAGGCCGGTCATGACGAGGCCGAGGATGAACACGGTGATGACAAGCTCCACGAGGGTGAAACCCGACTCGGCCTGCAATCGCGCGCGCGGGAAGAACGAATCCATCGCCTCTCGAGGTTTCGGTAGTCGCGAGGACGCCCTTTAGCCATGGGGGCGCCGATCACCCTCGACCGGGGGATGTTCCCCCCCGGCCGAACCCCCTAATGGCACCGCGCGCCGATGCCGATACCTCGTTCGAGGGATCGCATGAGCGACGACGTCCAGGAACCCCCCGTTCTCCGCACCGTCATGCCGGCGGGCGGGCTGCGCGCGCCGTCCATCGGCGGCGAGTACGGCGTCAACGAGCTCGCCGAGCTCGTCGCCGACCTGCTGACCGCGACCGAGCTCGTTCCCGCCGACGAGCTCGCGCTCGTCCGCGGCCGCGCCCGGCAATCGGGCTCGTTCGCGCAGGCGCTCGTCGAGGAAGGCGTCGCCTCGCCGGACGGCATCGCCCGGATCCTCGCCGCCCGCCATCAGCTTCCCCTCGTCGACCTCGCGCTCGCGGACGTGGAGCAGGAGGCCGCCCGGCTCATCCCCTTGCACGTGCTCGAGCGCGTCATCGCGATCCCGTACGCGCTGCGCGGGGACACGCTCCTCGTCGCCGTCGCCGACCCGGCCAACCTCCACGGCATCGACGAGCTCCGGCTCGCCACCCGTCACCCGGTCGAGCTCGGGGTCGCCTCGCGCGAGGACATCGTGGCCGCCGTCCGGAAGCTCGTCCGCAACTCGGACGCCTTCGGCGCCCGCGTCGCCCTCGTCGAGGAGGCCGACGACGCCGACTTCGTCGAGGACGACCAGACCGACCTCGAGGTCGACGACGGCGTCTCGGACGTCCCGCTCGTCCGCCTCGTCAACTCGGTGCTCTTCCAGGCGGCCGAGGACGGCGCCTCCGACGTCCACTTCGAGCCGCAGGAGGACTCGCTCCTCGTCCGGTTCCGCATCGACGGCGTCCTCCACGAGATGCAGCGCATCCCCAAGCGGCTCATCCCCGGTGTGACGACGCGCCTCAAGGTGCTCGCGAAGATGGACATCGCCGAGCGCCGCAAGCCGCAGGACGGCCGCATCTCGCTGAACGCGGCCGCGGCCGGGCGCACGCTCGACATCCGCGTCGCGTCTCTGCCGACGGTCGAGGGCGAGAAGATGGTCATGCGCCTCCTCGACAAGTCGAGGCGGCCGCCGACGCTGACCGAGCTCGGTCTCTCCGAGGAGATGCGCGAGCTGCTCTCGAAGATCGTCACGCAGCCGACGGGGGCGCTCCTCGTCACCGGCCCGACCGGATCCGGTAAGTCGACGACGCTCTTCGCGTGCCTCAGCCAGATCAACAGGCCGGAGATCAACATCATCACGGTCGAGGACCCGGTCGAGTACCGGATGAACGGCGTCAACCAGGTGCAGATCAACAACCGCGCCGGGATGACGTTCGCCGCGGCCCTGCGGTCGATCCTCCGCTCCGACCCGGACGTGGTGATGGTCGGCGAGATCCGGGACGGCGAGACGGCGAAGATCTCGATCGAGGCCGCCCTGACCGGCCACCTCGTGCTCTCGACGCTGCACACAAACGACGCGCCGGGCGCGCTCACCCGCCTGAACGAGATGGGCGTCGAGCCATTCCTCGTCGGCGCGGCCGTCAGCGGCGTCCTCGCGCAGCGGCTCGCGCGGAAGCTGTGCACGCACTGCTGCGAGATGTACAGCCCGTCCGTCGACGAGCTGCTCGCCGCCCGCGTCTCCCCGGACGTCGCCGCCTCGGTCGACGGGATGGCCTTCTATCGCAAGCGGGGTTGCCCGCGGTGCAACCAGACGGGCTACCGCGGCCGGATCGGCATCTTCCAGCTGCTCCGGATGACGGAGGAGCTCGCCTCGCTCGCCGCCAAGAAGGCGACCCGCGAGGAGATCGAGCGCGCCGCGCTCGAGACCGGCATGCGGTCGATCTGGGACGACGGCCTCGCCAAGGTCGCGGCCGGCCTCACCTCGGTCGAAGAGCTCGCCCGCGTGTCCGTCTAGGTGTGGGACCCACAGACCTGTGAGACGCGGCTGATTGGTGGCCGTCCTCCGAGTGAGCTGTGCGGTCGGTGGTGGTTGTACCAGCGCAGGTAGCCGGGGAGGGCTCGTGCTCGGTGGACGCTGGAGGGGTAGGCGAAGCGGT
>JAGWRZ010000147.1 GCA_028876365.1 Acidobacteriota bacterium
CTCGACGAGCGCGAGCCCGTGCGCCGGCGTCGCCTCGACGAGCGCACGCAGGTCGGCGGGCGCGACGCACGGGACGTCGGCGTTGACGACGAGCACTGCGCCGTCGATCCCGGCGAGAGCCGCCTCGACCGCCGCTCCCTGCCCTCCGCCCGGATCGTCGACGAGCGCCGCGCCCATGAGGTCGATGCCCTCGGCGTCGGGCGTGACGACGATGGTGCGGCCGACGACGGTCGCGGCGGCGAGGACATCCGCGAGCATCGCGAGCGAGAGCTCCCGGCGGGCCCGTGCCGACGCGTCGAGGCGCGTCTTCCCCAGGGAGCCGGCGAACGGCACGACCACGCTCGTCATGAACAGAGCGTAGTAGCGTCGCCCGTGTGAAGGTGCGGGCGACCCGCGTTCTCCCCGGTCCCGCCTGGGCCGAGCTCGGCGAGATCGAGATCGAGCCCGCCGGCGCGGCCGGGCCGGACGTCGAGGTCCTGATCGTCGTCAACGAGCCCATCGACCTCGACCTCTTCCCGGCGTTGCGGCTGATCGCGAACTACAGCGTCGGGTACGACCGCATCGACGTCGCCGCGTGCGCGGCCCGCGGAGTCGCGGTCTCGAACACGCCCGGCGTGCTCGACGCGGCGACGGCCGACCTCGCGCTGGCGCTCATGCTCGCTGCACGGCGGCGTCTCGTCACCGGCGACCGCTTCATCCGCGCCGGCAGGTGGAACGTGGGATGGGCCGAGCACACGCTGGAGGGGCGCGAGGTGACCGGCGCCACCCTCGGGATCATCGGGCTCGGGCGGATCGGGGCCGCGGTCGCGCAGCGCGCACGCGGCTTCGACATGACGATCGTCACCGTGCGGCGCAGCGACGGCGACCTGGACGCGCTCATGCGCGCGGCGGACATCGTTTCGGTGCACGTGCCGCTGTCGGAGGAGACGAGGGGGCTGATCACCCGCGAGCGCCTGGCGCTCCTTCGAGACGGCGCGACCTTCGTGAACACCGCCCGTGGCGCGATCGTGGACGAGGACGCGCTCGTCGACGAGCTCGTCTCCGGCCGCATCACCGCGGGCCTCGACGTGTTCGCGCACGAGCCGCAGGTGCCGACGGCGCTTCTCGGGCTCGACAACGTCGTGCTCACGCCGCATATCGGCAGCGCAACCGCCGAGACGCGCTCGGCGATGACGCGCGTCGTCGTCGACAACGTGCTCGCCTTCGCCCGCGGCGCCCCTCTTCCGAACCGGGTGGTCTGACCGGGGACAGTCCCTGTCACGGGACCGCGACGGAGTCGTGCGGATCGCGTGACACCGGCCCGAGCCGGAGCTCGTCCGAGCGTCACGACACTGTCGCCGACGACCGGCGTCGTCGTGACGGGGACTGTCCCCCGTGGGTCCCTAGTACGCCTGGCCGGGGCGGCCGGCGCGGATCCAGTCGCGCACCTCGAACCAGTGGCTCGAGCGCAGCGCGACGGCGACGCGCTCGTCGGTATGGCCCGCGTAGAAGACGTTGTGCTCGACGTCGGCGCAGATGGCGACGTCGGAGAGCGGGACGTCCGGGATCCGCATGAGCGCATCAGCGGGGAGCTGCAACTCCGCGACGGCGTAGTGCTTGAACTGGAGCTCGGGGGCGAGCTCCATCAGATCCGGCCAGTCCGGGCAGGTGCGGCTGCTCATGACCACGTTCCTTCGAGACGGACGAGCCCGCGTCCTTCGTCGGCGGGATAGACGACGAACACGAGCGCGTCGTCGATCGAGTGGTACTGCGTCTCCCCGCGCTCGTCGGCGACGTCGAGCCGAAGATGAAGACGGCCGTCGGCGAAGGGCGGCCGCTCCGACCGGAACGTCAAGGGCAGCGCCTGCGTGCCCCCGTTCCAGCCGAGCCCGGAGGTGGAGACGGCGCCGGCGGCGACGAGGACGCCCGCATCGTCGCGCAACTCCCAGCCGAGCCGCGGCGGCTGGATCGGCGTGTCGGCGGCGAGATCGAGCGCGATCGCGAACGGCTCGCCGGCGAGGAGCTGGCTGCGCTGGGAGCCGTCGTCCGCGAGCAGGCGGACGTTCTCGACGCGCGCGACCTCTCCGCCCCATTCCTTCAGGCCCGCGGCGCGCTCCTCCGGGTCGCGCTCGCCCGCGAGCAGGCGACGGTACGCAAGGACGACCTCGTGTGTCGGCCCGTCGAACGCGACGCGGCCCTCGCTCAGGAGCACCGCGCGATCGCACAGCCGCTCGACTGCGCCGGCATCGTGCGAGACGAACACGATCGTGCCGCCCCGCTGCTTGAACTCGAAGATCTTGCCGAAGCACTTGCGCTGGAACGCCTCGTCGCCGACGGCGAAGACCTCGTCGAGCAGGAGGACGTCGGCCTCGACGTGCGATGCGATCGCGAAGCCGAGCCGCATGTACATCCCCGACGAGTACGTGCGCACGGGCAGGTCGATGAAGTCCTCGAGGCCCGCGAAGGCGACGATCTCGTCGAAGCGCTCGCGGATGTCGGCCCGCTTCAACCCGTGGATGGAGCCGTTGAGATAGACGTTCTCGCGACCGGTCAGCTCGGGATGGAAGCCTGCGCCGAGCTCGAGCAGCGAGCCGACGCGGCCGCCGACCGCGACGCGGCCCGCGGTCGGCTTGACGATCCCCGACAGCAGACGGAGGAGCGTCGTCTTCCCGGAGCCGTTGCGGCCGACGAGGCCGATCGCGTGCCCCGGCTCGACGGAGAAGGAGACGTCGCGCAACGCCCAGACGTCCGTCCCGCGCGCGTGGCCGCGCGCGACGATGAGGTCCTTGAGCGCGCGGTTCTCCCGCGCGTACACGCGGAAGCGGCGCGCGGCGTGCTCGACCTCGATCCGGCCGGGAGTCAGCGAAGCGTCCTCTCCACGATCCGACCGAGCGTGCGAACGAACGCGGGATCCGCATTCGGCATCTCGATCCGCTCGAGCTGCATGCCGAGCTCCGCCGCCTTCTCCTGCGCCTCGACGTCGATGTCCCACCGGATCTCCAGATGATCGGAGACGAATCCGACGGGGCAGACGAGCACCCTCTCGACGCCGCGCGCATGCAGCGCCTCGAGGTGGTCGAGGATGTCGGGGCCGAGCCACGGCTCCCCCGTCGGGGACTCGCTCTGGAACGAGAACGACCAGTCCGCGAGAGCGGCCGCGCGCGCGACCGCCTCCGCCGTCGCGAGCAGCTGGTCCTTGTACGGGTCGCCCATGTCGAGGATGCGCGCCGGCAGCGAATGCGCGGTGAAGACGACGTGGGCCCGGGTGCCCCGGACACGGGCCGCGAGCAGATCGACGAAGCCCGGCTCGAGATGCCAGCTCTCGACGAATGCGAGGTCCGCACCGTCGACCGCGCCCTCCAGCTGATCGCGGTAGCCCTCGATCGAGAGCGCGGAATAGTGCGGCGCGAGCACGAGGCCGACGATCCGGTCGGCGCCGTCCGCGAGCGCGGACGCGGCGGCATCGGCGATGTGCGGCGTCCAGTGCTTCATGCCGGTGTACACGGGAAGCCCGGTCTCGCGCTCGAGCGCGGCGCGCGTCGCCTCGGTGATCGCGTTGAGCGGCGACGACTCCTCGATCCCGAGGCGGCGGTAGCGCTCGACGAGATCCTCGAGGTGCTCCGGCGCGATCGGCCGTCCGCCGCGGATGTCCGCGTAGTACGCGGGGACGTCCGCGAGTCGCTCCGGCGACCCGTACGCCATCAGGACGACGGCGTCAGGCATGCACCGGCTCCTGCACGAGCGCGGTGAGCCGCGTCAACACGTCGGGATCGGTCTGCGGCAGCACGCCGTGGCCGAGGTTGAAGATGTGCGAGCGGCCCGATCCCTGGGCGAGCACCTCGAGCGCCGCGCGCTCGACGAGCTCCCACGGGCCGAGGAGCACGGCCGGGTCGAGGTTCCCCTGCACCGCCCGGTCCTCGGGCGCCGCCGACAACGGCAGCCGCCAGTCGAGCCCGATCACATCGCCGCCCGCGCGGGCGAGCGCGGCGAGGAGCCGCTCGGTCGCGCCGGTCCCGAAATGGATCGTGGGGACATCGACGGCCGCGAGGATCCGCGCCGAGTACGGCTCGACGAACTCGGCGTAGTCCGCAGCGGAGAGCGCGCCGACCCACGAGTCGAACAGCTGGATGACGTCGGCGCCCGCGTCCGCCTGCGCCGCGACGTAGCGCGCGAACTGCTCCGACAGCCGCTCCATCAGCGCATGCCATACGTCGGGCTCCCCGTACATCAGAGCCTTCGTCCGGGCGAAGTCGCGCGTCGGCTTCCCCTCGACGAGATAGCCCGCGACGGTGAAGGGGGCGCCGCAGAAGCCGACGAGCGCCTTCTCGGCGTCGAGCTCGCGCCGCACGAGGCGGATCGCGTCGAGCACGTTCGCGTCGGGGTCGCCGACCGACATGCGCTCGACATCGGCCATGCTCGCGACGGGACGCTCGACGACGGGCCCGACGCCCTCGACGAGGTCGACGCCCACGCCCATGCTCCTGACCGGGGTGACGATGTCGGCGAAGAGCACGGCCGCGTCGACGCCGTGGCGGCGCACCGGCTCGAGCGTCACCTCCGCGCACAGCTCCGGGGTCTCCGCGAGCTCGAAGAACGAGTGCCGCTCGCGGAGCGCGCGATACGCGGGCAGCGAGCGGCCCGCCTGGCGCATGAACCACACGGGCGTGCGCTCGACCGGCTCGCGGCGCGCGACCCGAACGAGGAGAGGGCTCGTCACGCGATCTACAGTAGCCCGGTGCCCGATTTCGGCGGCCCCCTCGTGGTGCGCTGGCACGCACTCGAGCTCGCCCCGGTCGAGGCGGGCGCCGCGCAGCGCGCCCGCGTGGAGGTCGAGAACGCCGGCTCCGCCGCGTGGCGCTCGCGGGGCCCCGCGGACGGCATCTTCCTCGCCTACCACTGGCTGGACGAGCGCGGGAACGCGATCGTCTGGGACGGCGAGCGCACGCCGCTCGAGCGGCCCGTCGAGCCGGGCTCGACGCTGCGGCAGGAGATGACCCTCCGCGGGCCGATCCCGCCGGGCCGCTACCGCCTCGCGCTCGATCTCGTCGAGGAGAGCCGCTTCTGGCTCGCGGAGCTCGGCAACGACCCGCTGGAGCGCGACGTCGACGTCCTCGCGCGCGACGCCACCGGGGCGCGCGCGTTCGTCGGCGACGCGGAGCCTGCGGCCGACTGGGCCGAGCGTGCGCGGGCCCTGCACGCGGAGGGCTACGCCGCCGTCGGCGGGGCGGTCGAGCCCGAGCGCGGGCTCCGCCGCCGCCCGCCCGCGGAGCTCGAGCCGTACGCGCCCGGCGGTGGACGCCACCCGCGCTTCCCGCACCCGCTCGTGTGCCCCTCGCTCCTCCCGCCCCTCGAGCCGAACGACGAGGTCTCGGGGCTGCCCGCCTACCGGCCCGGCGGCGGCGAGCCGTGGATGTTCGACGCGCGCCTCGTCGTCAGACTTCGACGGCGATGACGTCGTCGACGCGCGTGAAGACGAACGCGCCGAGCGCGAGCGCGGCGATGCACGCGACGACGAGATAGAGGGCATCGCCCCAGAACGGCATCGTCCCGAGGAAGAGCGGCGCGCGCACCGCCTCAACCGCCGGCGACAGCGGATTCACCCAGTGGATCAGGGCGATCACGTGCGTGTGCCGGGCGAGCGTGCCCGAGTCGAGCGGATAGATGATCGGCGTGAGGAAGAACCACGGAACGAGAAGCGCCGCGACGATGAACTCGACGTCGCGGAACAGCACGTTCAGCGAAGCGAGGGCGAGCGCGAGGCCCGAGACGAGGCCGACCACGAGCAGCGCCAGCGGGATCGCGAGCAGCTCGGTCGCGCGCGCGCGCGGCAGAACGATCGCGTTCAGCACGAGCAGCAGCAGGAGCATCACGCCGAAGCTGACGAGGTGCGCACCGACGACCGAGAGCGGCACGAGCTGACGCGGGAAGCGGATCTTGCGGATGAGGTTCGCGTTGTCGAGCATCGACCGCGTCGCCGACTGCAGCGCGGCGGCGAAGAACGTCCAGATGGCGAGCCCCGACAGGAGGAAGAGCGGATAGTGCGAGACGTTCGCGAACCGCGCCTTCAGCACGACGCTGAAGACGAGCAGGTACACGCCCATGAGCATGATCGGGTTGGCGATCGTCCACAGGACCCCGAGCGCGGAGCCGCGGTACTTCGCCTGCAGGTCGCGCCGGAACAGGTTCCTGAAGAGCTCGCGATACCGGATCAGGTCCGCGTAGACGTTCACGCGGGCTTCCTCGCGTACACGGAGACGCCGCAGTAGTGCACTGCCGAGAGATGCACCGCGGTGCCGACCGAGAGGCCGACCTTGGGGATCTTCGAGAGCAGACGGCCGTACGGCGACGGCGGCCACCCGTCGGGGCGCTCGAGCCGGCGGACGCGCAGGCCGGCGCGCGCGAAGGACGCGAGGTAGGCCCACACCGTGTGCACGTGCTCGTTGATCCCGACCTCCTTCTCGCCCGCTTGATCGGGGTTCTCCGGACTTCGCCCGAGGCCGCGCGTTCCCTCGTTCAGCCCCGCGACGACCGCTCCCGGCCGCGCGACGCGCGCCATCTCCTTCACCATCCGCGGCAGGTCCAGCGCGTGGTGGAGGGTCGCGACGCAGTAGACGACGTCGAAGCTCGCGTCTGCGAACGGGAGGTGCTCGCCGTCCGCCTGCACGCGGCCGAAGTCGCCGTAGAACGCGCCGCGGCCGAGCCCGATCTTCGGGTCGACGAGGATGTCGGTGGCGACGAACGCGCAGTCGCGCTCGAGCCAGTAGCGCGCCGCCCACGCCTTGGCCGCGCCGACCTCGAGCACGCGCAGCCCGCGCAGGTCGCCGACGTAGCGGTCGAGCAGGACCTGGAACGAGTGGCCGTTCGCGAGCCAGACGAGATCGTTCCACCCGAGGTCGCGATTGACGAACGGGAGGACGGCGTCGACCGCGTCGTCGGGCTCGTACCACCCCTCCGCCTTCGCCTTCTCCACCCAGCCGGCGGTCTCGCGGAGCTTTTCCCTCGCGCCGGGAAGATCCTCGTGGAGCATGAGAGGGATGCCGTTCTCGACGGGAAACGCGCGCTCGCAGCCGGTGCACGCGAGCACGCGCTCGCCCTCCTCGACCGGAGCCCGGCAGATGGGACAGCGAAGCAGGGCGAGAAGGCTCGTTTCCACGTCGGGTCCGGCGGCCAAACTTAGCGGAGAGCCGGCCACACAACCCCTTAACAGCCCTTGACTAGCCTTCTCCCGTGACGGTCACCGCGGCCGCCATCGCCGCGCTCCCCGCGAGCCTGCTCGCGATCTGGGCGCTTCGCAAGACGCCCGCTGCGCGTCACGTCGTCGCAGCCCCGCGCGCGGACCGCTGGCACACGCGCTCGACCCCGCTCCTCGGCGGCAGCGGGATCTTCGCCGGGATGCTCGTCGCCGCCGCGATCGCGGTCGCCGCCCACGTCATCCCGGCGAGCCGCGAGCTCGGCGGGATCCTCGGCGGGTGCGCGATCCTCTTCCTCGCCGGCCTCGTCGACGACGTCTACCGGCTGCCGCCGCTCGCGAAGCTCGCCGCGCAGGGCGGCGCGGCCGCGCTCGTCATCTGGTCGGGCGACCGCGTCCACATCATCTCGAACGGCATCGCAGCCACCGCGCTCGCCGTCTTCTGGCTCCTCGGAATGACGAACGCCTTCAACCTGCTCGACAACATGGACGGGCTCGCGGCATCGCTCGCGACCGTCGCGTGCGCGTTCTTCGCGATCGACGCGTTCACCATCCACCCGGATCACACGATCGCGCTGCTCTCGCTCGGCATCTGCTTCGCCTGCCTGGGCTTCCTCCCGTACAACCTCCGGCTGCGCCGCCCCGCCTCGGTCTTCATGGGTGACAGCGGCAGCCAGGTGCTCGGGTTCGCGCTCGGCTCGCTCGGCCTCGCGTCGA
>JAGWRZ010000148.1 GCA_028876365.1 Acidobacteriota bacterium
TGCCAGAGGAGGAAGTTCGAGATGCGGTGCTCGCCCGACGTGCGGATGACGAGATCCGGGTCCGGCATCTCCGGCGCGTACAGATGCCGCGCGAAGGCGTCCTCGTCGTACGGGCCGCCGGCCGCCGCGAGCCCGCGCGCCGCCTCGACGATCTCGGCCCGGCCGCCGTAGTCGAACGCGATCCAGAGGTGCAGCCGCCGCGCGGCATGCGTCGCGCGCTCGAGCTCATCCATCTTCGCCCGGAGCCACGCCGGCGCGCGGTCGCGCCGCCCGACGAACTGGGTGTGCACCCCTTCCTCCGCGAGGTCGTGCAGCTCGCGGTCGATCGACTCGCCGAAGATGTCCATCAGCGCCGCGACCTCGTCCTCCGACCGCGTCCAGTTCTCCGTGGAGAACGCGTACACGGCGAGCGACGCCACCCCGACGTCGATCGCGGTCTCGACGACGGGCCGGAGCGCGCGCGAGCCGGCGCGATGACCCTCGGCGACGTCGAGCCCGCGTGCGGCCGCCCAGCGGCCGTTGCCGTCCATCACGATCGCGACGGCGCGCGGGATCTCGGTGAGGAGGTCGGCGGCGGTCAGACCTCCATGACCTCCGCTTCCTTGTGCCTCAAGAGGTCGTCGATCTGCTTCGTGTGCTCGTCGGTGAGCTTCTGGACGCGCTCCTCGGCGCGGTGCTCGTCGTCGGCGCCGACGTCCCCGCTGTCGACGAGGTCCTTGAGGTGCTTCATCGCGTCGCGCCTGATGTCGCGGACGGCGACCCGATGCTCCTCCGCGAGGCCGCGCACGACCTTCACGAGGTCCCTGCGCCGCTCCTCCGTCAGCTGCGGAATCGGCAGCCGGATGATCTTCCCGTCGTTCGAGGGCGTGAGCCCGAGGTCGGACTCCTGGATCGCCTTCTCGATCGCGCGGATCGAGCTCGGGTCGAACGGCTGGATCGTCAGCATCCGGGCCTCCGGGACGCCGATCGTGGCGAGCTGCTTCAGAGGAGTCTTCGTCCCGTAGTAGTCGATCTCGATGCGGTCGAGGAGCGCCGCGGACGCCCTCCCGGTGCGCACCGTGTTGAACTCGGTGCGCGAATGGTCGACCGACTTCGCCATCCGCTCCTGCGCGTCCTTGATCAGCTGGTCGACGGTTGCCATTGCCCTCCTAGGCGTCGCTTGCGATGCCGATTTCAGCACGCGCGGGTCTCCCGCGGGTGCGTCCGCTCGGTCGGACTCCGGCGCTGACGATTCTCACCACCGCTCTAGGGAGTCTCGATGACTGTCCCGACCTGCTCACCGGCGACGACGCGCGCGATGTTGCCGTCCGCGAGCTCGAAGACGTGAATCGTCAGCTTGTTGTCCATGCACAGCGACAGGGCGGTCGTGTCCATCACGCGCAGGCCGCGCTCGATCGCCTCGAGGTGGGTCAGCTTCGGAATGAACCGCGCCGCGGGATCGATGCGCGGGTCGCCGTCGTAGACGCCGGCGACGCCGTTCTTCGCCATGAGGATCGCGTCCGCGCCGATCTCGAGCGCGCGCAGCGACGCCGCCGTGTCGGTCGTGAAGAACGGGTTCCCCGTGCCGGCGGCGAAGATGACGATCCGCTCCTTCTCGAGATGCCGGATCGCCCTGCGCCGGATGTACGGCTCGGCCACCTCCGCGACCGCCAGCGCCGACTGCACGCGCGTGACGGCGCCCTGCCGCTCGAGCGCGTCCTGAAGCGCGAGCGCGTTGAGCAGGGTCGCGAGCATCCCCGCGTAGTCGGCGGTCGCACGCTCCATCCCCTCGGCCGCGGCGGCGAGGCCGCGGTAGAAGTTCCCGCCTCCGACGACGATCGCGACCTCCACGCCGCCGCCGTGCACGTCGGCGATCTCGGCCGCGAGGCTGCGAACGACGCCGACGTCGATGCCGTACTCGCGCTCGCCCATCAGGGCCTCTCCCGACAGCTTCAGCAGGACGCGCCGGAAGCCGCTGCCGCCGCCCGGGGCATGCGCAGGGTCGGCCGTTTCCCGGGTGCTCGTGCTCACCGCGCGGACAGCGCGAAGAGCTCGAACTCGAGCACCTCGGCGCCGGCCTCCTTCAACGCCTGGCCGACCGACTTCGACGAGTCGTGGATCCACTCCTGGTCGGTGAGGACGTTCGCCCCGAAGAAGCGCTTGTTCAACATGCCGTCGACGATCTTCGCGCGCGCCTGCTCCGGCTTCGACTGCACCTCGTCGGAGTTGACGTAGATCTCGCGCTCCGCGGTGACGATGTCCTCCGGGACGTCCTCCCGGCCGATCCACCGCGGCCGCAGCGAGACGATCTGCATGCCGAGCTTGCGACCGAGGTCGTCGTCGCCGCCGCGCAGGTGCACGAGCGCGCCGAACTTGTTCGCCGGGGGGTGCGCGTACGCCGAGATGCGCGCGCCGTCCACCGCCTCGAAACGGGCGCCGCCGACGACGACGATGTTCTCGCCGAGCTTGCCCGAAAGCGCGGCCCGCTCCTCCTCCAGCTCGCTCTCGGCGCCGACGCCCTTCGCCTCGACGACGTCGAGCACCTTCTTCGCGTAGTCGAGGAACTCGTCGTTGTTCGACACCGGCTCGGTCTCGCAGCCGACCGCGACCATCGTCCCTCTCGCTCCGTCCTCTGCGAGCCGGTACCCGACCTTGCCCTCCGTCGTCTCCCGGCCGGCGCGCTTTGCGGCCTGCGCCATCCCGCGCTCGCGCAGGAGCACGATCGCCGCCTCCATGTCGCCGTTCGTCTCCTGGAGCGCGCGCTTGGTGTCCATGATCCCGGCGCCGGTGCGCTCGCGGAGCTCCTTCACGAGTGTGGCGGAGATCTCAGCCATCGGATGCCTCGACCTCCTCCACGACCTCGACCGGCTCGGGCTCGACCGGAGCCTTCGCATCCGCTTCCACCGGCGCGTCCGCCTCGGCGCCGTTCTTCGGCGCCTTGAACTCCTTCACCGCGATCTTCTGCTTGCCCTGCTCGATCGCGTCCGCGATCACCTTGGAGATGAGCGTGCACGAGCGGATGGCGTCGTCGTTCCCGGGGATGATGTAGTCGGCCTCGTCGGGATCGGCGTTCGTGTCGACGAGCGCGATGATCGGCATGTTCAGCCGGCGCGCCTCGCGCACCGCGAGCGCCTCCTTCTTCAGGTCGATGATGAAGATCGCGTCCGGCTGGCGGCGCATGTCGGCGACGCCCCCGAGATTCTGCTCGAGCTTCTCGAGCTCGCCCGCCATGGCGATGCGCTCCTTGGCCGGGAGCAGCTCGAGCTGCCCCTCGTCCCGGAGGCGCCGCATCTCGTGCAGCCGCTCGATCCGGTCGGAGATGGTCCGCCAGTTGGTGAGCAGGCCGCCGAGCCAGCGATGGTTGACGTACGGCATGCCGACGCGCTTCGCCTGGTTCTCGACCGCATCCTGAGCCTGCTTCTTCGTCCCCACGAACAGCACCGTGCCGTTTCGCGCGGCGACGTTGCGGACGAACTCGGCGGCCTCCTCGAGGTGGTCGCTCGTCTGCGTCAAGTCGATGATGTAGATGCCGGACCGCTCGGTGAAGATGAAACGGCGCATCTTCGGGTTCCAGCGTCGCGTCTGGTGGCCGAAGTGGACTCCGGCCTCCAGCAGCTCGCGCATGGAGGCAACGGGCATGGTGCTCCTTCCGGGTTGGTTTCTCTCGCGTCGTGCGCCGGCGGCTCCGGGACGCCACCACTCGCAAGGAGCGGCACCTGCGCCACGGCCGATCCGCCGGGGAGTCGGGACGGGTTTAGGCCCGAAGTGTAGCGAGGGCCTCTTCGAGGTCCGGCGGGAGCGCCGAGGCCACCTCGACCGGCTCGCCCGTCATCGGGTGCGGGAAGGCGAGACGGGCAGCGTGGAGGAACTGGCGCTCGAGACCGAGGTCCCCCGCGCGGCCGTAGAGCGGGTCGCCGGCCACGGGCAGGTCGACGGCGGCGAGATGGACGCGGATCTGGTGCGTTCGGCCCGTCTCCAGGGTCACGCGCAGGAGCGCGTGCCGCGCGAAGAGCTCCTCCACCGCGAAATGCGTGACCGCGTCGCGCGGCGTGTCGGTGTCGAGCGAGTGGCGCATCGGGTCGTTGCGGTCGCGGCCGATCGGCGCGTCGATCGTCCCGCGACGCGACCGGGGCCGGCCGGCGACGAGCGCGAGGTACTCGCGCCGGAGCGCCCGCCGTTGCACGAGCTGCTGCAGCCTGCGGTGCGCTTCGGGGGAGCGCGCCACCACCATCAGGCCGGAGGTGTCGCGGTCGAGCCGGTGGACGATGCCGGGCCGTTCGGGCTCGTCGCCGCCCTCGACGGCGTATGCGAGGAGCCCGTGCACGAGTGTCCCCCGAGCGTGCCCGGGCGCCGGATGAACGACGAGGCCCGCCGGCTTGTCGACGACCAGCAGGTGCTCGTCCTCGAACGGGACGACGAGGTCCATCTCCTCGGCGACGAGATCGCTCGCCGGGGCCGCCGGCGGGTCGAACTCGAGCTCCTCGCCGCCGGCGAGCTTCATGCTCTTCGGACGGACGGCTCCGTCGACGAGGACGCGGCCGTCGCGCAGGAGCCGCTCTGCGGCGGCCCGCGAGCCGATCTCCGCCACATCGGCGAGGAACCGGTCGAGCCGCTCGCCGGCCGCGGTCTCAGGAACGCGCAGGCGCGTCACGGCGTCCACGACTGCTCGGCACGCGATCCGCCGCGAGCAGCGTGCCGAGCAGGATGGCGACTCCGATGACGATGAAGCTGTCGGCGAGATTGAACGCCGGCCAGTAGCGCAGGTCGATGAAATCGGTGACGTAGCCGAGACGCACGCGATCGAGCAGGTTCGACCCGCTGCCGCCGATGACGAGGCCGAGCGCGACCGGTAGAACCGGGTGGCGCGCACCCGATCGCATGAAGAAGAGGAGCATCCAGGCGATCGCGATTCCCGTGAGGACGATGACGACTGCGGTCGCGCTCGCGAACAGGCCGAAGGCGATGCCCGAGTTCTGGACGTGGTGGATCCAGAACGGGCCGAGGACGTGGATGCCGTCGCCGAGCGCGAGGTGGCTCGTGACGATGTGCTTGGTCAGCTGGTCGGCTGCGACGACGGCGAGCACGATCGCGAGCAGCCCGACCCACTGGACGGGGCCGGCGCGCAGAGATCGCTCCGCGACGGAGACCGGGGTGAGCGCGTCCGTCGTCGAGCCCACTCTCACGTCCGGCTGCCCTCGCCGCAGGGGCTCGCTCATCCGCGCTCCGCTTCCCGCTTGCAGTCGACGGACGCGGTGTCGATGGTCATGACCGCCTGTCCTTTCTGCCGTGATCCCCCGTGGACGCCGATGCGAGGCGCCGCTCGACCAGGCCGGGGCCGAGCCCGCTCAACTCGATGATCTTCTCCCGCGCGCCGTGGCCCGAAACGATCGTCACCGACGCGAGCGGGATCGCGAGCGTGTCCGCGACGAGTCGAACGACGGCGTCGTTCGCGCGGCCGTGCTCCGGCGGCGCGGTGACCCGCACCTTCCATCCGTCGCCGTGCCGGCCGACGATCTCAGCCCGGCCGCTGCCGGGGCTGACGCGCAACCGCAGCCGCGTCGTGGCAGCGCTCATCCATCGATTGTAGACCCGGACTGCTACGCCGCTTCGAGCCCGTGCAGCGTCTCCTCGTCGATTGCCCCGAGCGCGGTGCGCAGCCGCTGGCGGAGCATCCGCGTCTCCGTTGCGAGGCGCTCGTTCTCGGCGAGCGACGTGCGCTGGATCGCGCGCGCCTCGGCGTGCGCCTCGGTGAGGATGAGCTCCGCCTCCTTTCGCGCCTGCTCCTTCATGTCGGCCGACGCCCGCTCAGCCGACACGAGCGTCGTGCGCAGCAGCGCCTCGAGCTCGCGGAAGCGAACGAGGTCGGACTCGAGCTGCTCGACCTTGTCGGCGAGGTCGGCGCGCTCCCGCCACACGTCCTCGAAGCTCGCGACGATCTCGGCGAGCAGCCGGTCGGTCGCAGCGCGCTTGTAGCCGAAGAGGCCCCTGCCCGGCGTCATGTGCAGGATCTCGACTGGTGTGAGTGCCATCTCTTCTCTCCCCTCTAGTGGAACTGGTCGAGGATCCGGATCGCCACCTGGCCGAGGATCAGGAGGACGATGATCCCGATCATCGGCGAGAGGTCGAGCGGGCCGAACGACGGCAGGATCCGCCGGAACAGCCGCAGGTACGGCTCGGACACGTCGTAGAGGAAGCGCTGGATCCGGTTGAGCCAGGGCGAATAGGGCAGCCGCAGCCAGCTCGCGACGATGTACAGGAGGATCACGAGCGAGTACACGCTGACGAAGACGTCGATGAACTTCTCCGCCTTCGTGATCGCGTCTCCGAGCAGGGTGAGAGAGGCTGCAACGCCCATCAAGGGGCGGTTCGCGGTGGGAGCCCCGTTTCCTACGCCTGGTTGAAGAAACCGCCCCGCTCCAGCATCCGGGCCCGCTCCTCGGCGGAGACCTCGACGTTGCGCGGGGTGAGCAGGAAGACCTTGTCGGCGACGCGCTGCATGCCGCCGTCGAGCGCGTACGTGAGGCCGCTCGCGAAGTCGATCAGCCGTTTCGCGAGCTCCTGGTCGGAGCCCTGGAGGTTGAGGATGACCGGCATGCCCTCCTTGAAGCGGTCGGCGATCTGTTGCGCGTCGTTGAAGCTTCGCGGCAGCACGAGGTGGACACGGACGGCGCCGGGCCCGGGCACGCTCTCGACGCCGCGGAGCCGGCGCGGCTCCGGCGCCGGCCGCAGGATGCTCGTCCGCGCCATCGACGCGGACTCCGGGTCTGTCCAGTCGTCGTATTCCTCCCGGCGGCCGCGGCGCGGCAGGCGGCGGACGTTCGGCCGCTCGGCGTAGGCGCGCTGCAGCTCCTCGTCGGTGACGAACCCGTCCTCGTCCCAGTCCTCCTCTTCGGCGATCCCGAAGTAGACGAGCGTGCGGTTCCACACATCGGCGAAGGCCATGGTTGCGCGGATGTTACCCCGACCAGAGGACTGATCCCAGCCGCACGAGGGTGGCGCCCTCTTCGGCGGCGACGGCGTAGTCCTGGCTCGTGCCCATCGACAGCTCGGGCAGCCCGTGCTCCTCGCCGAGCTCGCGCAGGCGGCGGAAGTACGGCCGGGACGCCTCCGGATCGGCGGTCGCCGGCGGCATCGTCATCAGCCCCCGGACGCCGGGGTGGAGATCGAGGAAGCGCGGCAGGTCGCCGGGGTCGAGCCCGGATTTCGACGGCTCGCCGGAGAGGTTCACCTCGACGAGCGCGGGGATCGCCAGCCGCTGTGCCGCCGACTCGGAGTCGAGCGAGTGGCAGAGCTCGCAGATGGCGTTGACGATCTTCGCCTTGCGGCTCTGCAGGTGGCCGATGAAGTGCCAGCGGAACGCGTCGCCGTACCGCGCGTGCTTCGCCGCCAGGTCCTGCGCTCGGTTCTCTCCGACGACGGAGATCCCCGCCTCGGCGAGCAGCGCCATGTCGTCGAGGCCGACGTACTTCGTCGCGGCGACGACCGTGACCTGCGGGCCGATCTCCTCGACGATGCGCGTGTACCGCTCGCGGATCGCATCAGGTGACGTATGCGATCACTCCCTGCCGCCCGGTCCTGCCCGCGTCGCGGCGATGGGAGAAGAAGCGGTCGCCGTCGCACGACGTGCACTGGTCGAAGCGCGCGACCTCCTCGACGCCGGCCGCGCGGAGCGCACGCTCGACGCACGTCCAGAGGTCGAGCTTCCCCTCGCGGACGACGTCCGCGCCGAACGCCTCCCGCGACGGCGCGGCGACGTCTTCCCCGACCTCGTAGCAGCACGGCCCGATCGCGGGGCCGGTTGCGGCGGCGAGCAATCCCGGCCCGAGCGCGCGTACGCCCTCTGCGACGATGCCCGCGAGCAGGCCGCGCCAGCCGACGTGCAGGACGGCGAGCGCGGGCCGGACGCCCGGCTTCGGCATGCGCGCGATCGCGACCGGGACGCAGTCGGCGGTGATGAGGAGCATCGCGCGGCCGCGCTCGTCGCTCCACAAGCCGTCGCAGTGGTCGTACACCGTGCCGGGGGTGACGATGCCCCGCGACTGAGCGCGTGTCACCGTGGCGCCGTGGCGCTGCCACGCCATCGTCGCCGCGTCCGGGTCGGCGCCGACCGCCTCGCACAGGAGGCGGCGGTTCTCGACGACGCGCGCGGGATCGTCCTCCGTGCGGATGCCGAGGTTCAGCGATGCAAACGCTCCCTCGCTGACGCCGCCGGCGCGCGTGGAGAAGGCCACGCGGTATGCGCCCGGCGCATCCCACTCGATCAGCCCGACCGCGCTCACCCGTTCAGCATCGCACGAGCGCGGTTGACGAGCTCGTCGCGCGTGTTCGACTCGGGGTGGTCGACGACGTATTCCAGGAGGTCACGCAGCGCGCTGCCGAGCTCCGGTCCGGGGCGGAAGCCGAGGGCGATCAGGTCGTTCCCGTCGACGGCGAGGTTTCGCAGGTGGTGCGGGCTCGAGAGCTCCTGCTCGAGCAGTCCGCGCAGCTCCTCGAGGCCGCCGGCGTCGCGATCCTTCGCACGGAGGTCCGCGATCCGGTGCGCGACGAGATCGAACGCGAGCTCGTCGTCGTGCGCGTACAGAAAGCGGCGCGCCTCCCGGGGCGTCTTCGGCCGGTCCTCGGCGCGGTAGGGGTGATCGCGCACGATCGCGACGACGCGGCGGGTCAGCCGTGCCGGAAAGCGGAGGCGCTCCATCGTGGCGTGCGCGATGCCGGCTGCGACACGTGCGTGCCCGATCGGGTCGCCGTCGACGGGCTTTCCGACGTCGTGGAAGAGCGCGGCCAGCCGGACCGCGAGCTCGTCGCCTGCATCGGCCGTCTCCTGCACGACCGCGAAGATGTGGTCGGAGAGGTGCACCGCCGGTCCGAACTCCGGGATCAGCTCGACGAGGACGCCGGTGTCGCGCGCGACGACGAGAGCGTCGCGGGGGCGCGCGCCGAGCAGGAGCTTCGCCAGTTCGTCCGCGATCCGCTCGCCCGAGACGCGCGTCACCGCGGCGGCTTCCGTCCGCATGTGCTCGAGCGTCCCGGCCTCCAGCTCGAACCCGAGCTGGGAGACGAAACGCAGACCGCGGACGAGCCGCAGCGGGTCCTCTGCGAAGCTCGTCGGGGACACCGTGCGGAGGAGTCGCAGGCGCAGGTCCTGCCGCCCCCGCAGCGGGTCGACGAGCGCGCCGTCGGCGAGCCGCCGCGCCATCGCGTTGACGGTGAAGTCGCGGCGGCGCATGTCGTCCTCGACCGACAGCGAAGGGTCGGCGACGATCTCGAAGTCGTGCCGGCCCGGGCCGGTGCTCACCTCCTTGCGCGGCGGAGCGAACTCGATCCCCGCCGGCGCGAGTCCCCGGATGCCCTTGTCGCGCGGGTGCAGCCGCACGCCGACGAGGCGCTCGGCGACGACGAGGTCCTCGACGCGCCCGTGGGGCTCGAGCGCCGCGCGCAGCGCGTCCGTGTCGACGCCGGGGACGAGGAAGTCCGCGTCCTTCGACTCGAGGCCGAGCAGCTCGTCGCGAACAGCGCCGCCGACGAGATACGCGTCGAGACCGAGAGACCGGACGTAGTCCTCGATGAGCACTCAGAGAGCGGCGATTGCTTCGATCTCGACGAGCGCGCCGGATGGGAGCTTCGCGACCTCGACCGTCGAGCGCGCAGGCGGCGTGTCGCCGACGTGCTTCGCGTAGACCGCGTTCATGCCCTGGAAGTCGTCGAGGTTCTGCAGGAAGACCGTCGTCTTCACGAGCTTGTCGAGCCCGCTGCCCGCTTCCTCGAGGATCGCGCGCAGGTTCGCGAGCGCCTGCTCGGTCTGCTCCTCGATCGTTCCCCCGGTCAGATCCTTGTCGCCCGCCTTCAGCGCGAGCTGGCCGGAGACGAAGACGAAGCCGCCGCTGCGGATCGCCTGCGAGTACGGTGCGCCCTGGAAGGGCGCGGGCGCCGCCTCCGTGCGCACGACGGTCTTGTCAGCCACGCTCTGCCCCTTTCTCGGTGCACGCTCCCGCGAGGGCGACGCCGAGCGCCTTGAAGATCGCGTCGAGCACGTGCTGGGTGTCGGTTCCATTGAGGAGGCGCACGTGCAAGGTGATGCCGGCGCCGTCGGCGAAGCGCTCGAGGAAGCGGCGGGCGACGTCGGTGCCGAGCCCGCCGATGCGCGCCTGCGTCAGGTCGACGTTCGAGACGAGAAGCGGCGCGTCCGACACCTCCAGGATCACGTTGGCGAGCGCCTCGGCGGACGTCATCAGCCCGAAGCCGTAGCCGCGACCCTCACGCAGCGGGCCGGCGAGCGCGCGTCCGAGCCCGGTGCCCGCCTCGGCCACCTCCGTCTCGGCGGCGCCCGGCTCGACCTCGAGCGAGAGGTCGAACGAGGCGTACTCGGCGAGCCGCTCGAGCAGCCGGTCGAGGATCGGAAGGCCGGTCTCGACGCTCACCGATCCGGCCCCGCGCGGGTCGACCCGCACACCGCTTCTCCCCGCCGCGTTCATGGCGGCGAGACTACTAGGTCCACGGCGGCCGAAAGATGGGCCGCGCGGCCCATGGATCCGTCTTCCGCGGCGCCGTAGCGTCGGACGGTGCTTCCCGCCGCGGCCGCCTTCCTCGCTGCGCTCGCCGTCTCGGGAGCGGGATGGCAGCTCGCGGCCCTCGACGAGGAGAGCGTGCCGCCGGCGGTCGTCCATGCTGCGGCCCATGTCGAGATCGCCGTCATCGACACAGGGGCGGACATGCGCGTTCCGGAGATCGCGGCGCACGTGTCCGGCACGTTCGACGTGCGCACCGGGACGAGGGACGTGCGCGATCCGAACGGTCACGGCACGTTCGTCGCCTCGATCGCGGCCGCCTACGGCGGCGATGCGCGCCTTCTCATCGTCAAGGCCGGGAGCGCGAGCGGCGCGTTCACCGACCAGTACGAGTCCGCCGCGATCCACTATGCGGTCGCCCACGGCGCCCGCATCATCAATCTGAGCATCGGCGGGTCGAGCACGTCGGCGATCGAGCGCGCCGCGATCCGCTTCGCGGTCGCGCACGGGGCCCTCCTCGTCATCGCCGCCGGGAACGACTACGGGATGGGCAATCCGGTCGAGTATCCGGCTGCGCTCGTCCAGCCCGTCGGATCGAGGGGAGCCGGCAGCAAGGGCCTCGCCGTCGCCGCGGCAGCCGAGGGCGCGCGAGCGCCGTTCTCCGACAGCGGATCGTGGATCTCTCTCGCGGCTCCGGGCGTACGGGTCTACGGGGCGCTCGGCGACGGCAGGTACGGGTACGGAAGCGGCACGTCGTTCGCCGCCGCAGAGGTCTCCGGCGCGGCCGCGCTCGTGTGGGCGGCGAACCCGTCGCTCTCGGCGCAGGAGGTCGCCCGCATTCTCGAGACGACCGCGTCGGGTCACGGCGCGTGGACCCCGGAGCTCGGCTTCGGCGTCGTGGACGTCTCGGCCGCCGTCGTGCGCGCGCAGCGGCTCGCGGCCCGCTAGGCGGACGTCTCGACGCGCTCGATCGACGCGCCGAGCGCGCGCAGCCGGTCGTCGATCCGCTCGTAGCCCTTGTCGATCTGGTGCGCGGCGCCGATCGTGGAGCGTCCCTCGGCGCACAGCGCGGCGAGCAGCATCGCCATGCCGGCGCGGATGTCCGGGCTCTCCATCCGCTGTCCCACGAGCTGGGTCGGGCCGGTGACGACCGCGCGATGCGGGTCGCACAGGATGATGCGCGCGCCCATCGAGATCAGCTTGTCCGTGAAGAACAGCCGGTTCTCGAACATCTTCTCGAACATGAGCACGGTGCCGAACGCCTGGGTCGCGACGGTGATCGCGATCGACGTGAGGTCGGACGGGAACGCCGGCCAGGGGCCGTCCTCGATCTTCGGGATCATTCCGCCGAGGTCGTCGCGGATGACGAGCTGCTGCCGCGACGGAACGTGCACGCTCGACTCGCCGACCTCCATGCGCACGCCGAGACGCTCGAATGCGGGCTTGATCGACACGAGGTCCTTCGGGTCGGCGCCCTCGACCGTGACGTCGCCGCCCGTGATCGCCGCCATGCCGATGAAGCTCCCGACCTCGATGTGATCGGGGCCGATCGCCCACGATCCGCCGCGCAGGCTGTCGACCCCCTCGATGCGGAGGACGTTCGACTCGATCCCCTCGATGCTCGCCCCGAGCGAGACGAGGAAGCGACAGAGGTCTTGCACGTGCGGCTCGCAGGCGGCGTTGCCGAGCACCGTCTCCCCCGGCGTGAGCACGGCCGTCATCACCGTGTTCTCGGTCGCCATGACGCTCGCCTCGTCGAGGAAGACGTGCGCGCCACGCAGGCCCGCCGCGCTGAACTCGTACACGCGCTCCCCGGCGATCTGCGCACCGAGCTCCGCGAACGCGTGCATGTGCGGGTCCAGCCGCCGGCGGCCGATGACGTCGCCGCCCGGCGGCGGCATCGTCGCTGCGCCGAAGCGGGCGAGCAGTGGGCCCGCGAGAAGGAAGGAGGCGCGCATGCGCGCGCACAGCTGCGGATCGGGGCTCGACCGCGTGACGTTCGCCGTGTGGACGCGAACCTCGTTCGGGCCCGTCCACCCCGCATCGGCGCCGAGGTCCGCGAGAAGGTCGAGCATCGTGTCGACGTCCCTGATCCGGGGAACGTTCGTCAGCGAGACGGGCTCGGATGTGAGCAGCGTCGCCGCGAGGATGGGAAGGGCGCCGTTCTTGTTCCCCGCCACGCGGATCGTCCCGGTGAGAGGGCGCGAGCCTTCGATCGCGAAGGCGTCGGCGACGGCGGGGGCGATGGCCATAGGGCGGTAATGTAGCGGCGTGTCCGAGCCGACTCGCGAGCATGCCTGGGAAACGCTGACGAAGTACACGAAGAGCGAGTCGCTTCTCCGGCACGCTCTCGCCGTCGAGGCTTCGACCGCTGCATATGCGCGAAAGCTCGGAGAGGACGAGGAGCTCTGGCGCGTCGCCGCGCTCCTGCACGATTTCGACTACGAGATGCACCCGACGCTCGACAAGCATCCGCAGGACGGCGCGCCGATCCTGCGGGAGGAGGGGTATCCCGACGTCGTCGTCGACACGGTGCTCTCGCACGCGGAGCATCTCGGCCTGCCGCGCGACACCCCGTTGAAGAAGGCGCTCTTCGCCTGCGACGAGTTGTCGGGATTCGTCCACGCATGCGCGCTCGTCCGCCCCACGGGCCTCGACGGCCTCGAGCCGAAATCGGTGCGCAAGAAGCTGAAGCAGCCGTCCTTCGCCGCAGGCGTCCATCGCGAGGACGTCTACAGGGGCGCCGAGGAGCTCGGTGTCGACCTCGACGACCACATCCGCACGATCGTCGACGCGCTCAAGCCGATCGCGACCGAGCTCGGACTGAAGGCGTAGCACCGGGGACAGTCCCCGTCACGGGACGGCCTGGGTTCGGGGACGAAGTCGTGACACGCGGAGCCACGCGGCGCCGACGGCTCTCCCGATACGCGAACGTCACGGGAGCTCGACGCTCTCGTGACGGGGACTGTCCCCCATCGTGCCCCGATCAGGCGAGGCCGGCGCGGAGGCGCTGGAGGTCGCCGTCGCTCGTCCACCAGCCGACCGACGCGCGGACGAGGTTGCGGCCGGGCAGCTCGCGCACGACGACGCCCCGGTCGTCGAGCGCGGCGACGAGCTCGGCCGGGTCGCCGTTCGGCCGGAACGAGACGAGCGTCGAGTGCCCCGGCGGCGTGACCACCTCGACGACGCCCTCGAGCTGCTCGCGGCAGCGTGCCGCCGTCTCCGCCGCGCGGTCGTAGCACCACTCCGGGCGCGTGCCGAGCGCGGCGAGGAGTCCGCGCACCGACGTCGACGGGATCCAGCCCGAGTCGAACCGCTTCGCGCCCTCCTTCGGCACGAACGCCCCGCTCGCCTCGTACGCGTCCTGCGACAGATACGACGGCGACGTCACGCGCAGCCGCTCCGGATCCGCCACGTACAGCGCGCCGGTCGCCTCCGGTCCGCACAACCATTTCTGCGCGGACACGGTGTAGAAGTCGACCGGGCCGACGTCCACTCGCACCGCCCCGGACGACTGCGCGCCGTCGACGAGGATGGGAACGCCCGTGTCCTCGCGCACGCGCGCCACGTCCAGCCTTCTTCCCGTCGTCCACAGGATGTGCGAGGTCGCGACGAGCTTCGTGCGCGGCGTGACCGCGTGCGCGATCGCCTCCTCGTCGGCCTCGACCACGACCACGCGCGCGCCGGTCGCGTGCAGTGGGCCCGTGAGCCCGAAGTGCTCCTGATCGGTGGTGACCACCTCGTCCCCGTCCGACAATCCGAGCCCGGCCAGAACGGCGGCGCAGCCGCGCGTCGTCGAATCCGTCAGCGCGAGCGACGGAGGCTCGACGCCGATGACGCCGGCGATCCCCGCCCGCACCTGCTCGCGCAGCTCGAGCATCTCCTCGATGTAGGCCTTCCCGCTGCGCCCGTCCACCAGGTCACGCGCGTTCTGCGCGTTCACCGCTTCGATCGTCGCCCGGGCGAGCGGCCCGTTCGTCCCCGCGTTCAGGTACGCCTTCGCATCGAGGACGGGGAATTGCGCGCGCGCTTCGTCGAAGGTCATCCGACGATCGCCTCCACCGGCGCATGATCGGAGAGAAGCCGGCCGTCGACGCGCCGCCGCTCGGCCGGCCATGCGACCGCGAGCGTCGACGGCCGGCCGCGCACGAGGATCTGGTCGATGCTGCCGGCGAGCGGCTCGGAGAACCCCTCGAGCGCGTACGGCGGTCGTAGGTTGACGTCCCCGGCGAGGACGACGTCGTCGCCGTCGCCGGCAGCGAGCTCGACGACCCGGCGGAACTGCTCCTCCGCCGCCGCCCCGCCGGTGATGTGGAAATTGCCGACGTACGGTCCCCCCTCGAGCTGCACCCCGAGGAGGACGCGATTCGGCCCGACGGGGTCCCTGCGTTCGCCGACGACCGCGTGCCTCCGCGCGACGAGCGTGGCGAGCGCCTCGCCGGTGACCGCCGAGCGGAGGATTCCGTGGTTGAGCGCCGTGACGAGCCGCCCGAGCTCGGCGCTCCCGAGCAGCGGCTGCGCCCCGGTCGCGCCGAACGCGCGCATGCCGCTCCACGATTCGAGGCGGCCGATCGCCCACACAGGCACCTCCTGGAGGCAGACGACGTCGGGACCGTCGGCGGTGACGAGCTCGACCATCCGGCGGAGATACGCCCGTCGCTCCGGCGGGACGGCGTTGCCGTGAAAGAGATTCCACGTGCGTACGAGGAGCGCCACATCCGTAGCCTATGGCGGTGCGAATCGTCCTCGCGGACCCTCCCGCCTTCACGCCCGCCTACGACCATGCGCTCGCGTCCGCCCTGGCCGGGACCGGCGCCGACGTCGAGCTCGTGACGTCGCGCTTTCGCTTCGGCGCGTCTCCGCCACCGGACGGCTACGTGCGGAGCGAGATCTTCTATCCGGTTTCGTCGCGCGTCTTTCGCCGCTCGCGCCTCCGCGTGCCTCTGAAAGTGCTCGAGCACCCGTTCGGCGTCGCCGCGCTGAATCGCCGGCGCGCCGACGTCCTGCACGTCCAATGGCTCGTCCCCGAGCTCGACGACCGGGTCCTGCGGCCGCGAATACCCTCCGTCTTCACCGCCCACGACCTCCTTCCACGCCGCACCGCCGCCAAGCAGCGGCTGTGGAGCGACCTGCTCGCGCGCTTCGATCGCGTCGTCGTGCACAGCGAGCGCGGCCGCGAGACGCTCGCCGGACTCGGCATCGACGCGACGGTCATCCCGCACCCCGTCTTCCCGAGCGCCCCCGACCGGCACGACGACGGCAGAACGGCGCTGGCGCTCGGCGTCATCCGCCCGTACAAGGGGCTGGGCGACGCGGTCGAGGCGACGCGGCGCGCAGGGGCGAGACTTCTCGTCGCCGGTGACCCGCTCGAACCGGTCGATGCGTACCGCGGCGATCACGTGGAGTGGCGACTCGGCTACCTCTCCGAGGCCGACCTCGATCGCGCGCTCGGCGACGCGACGGTCGCCGTCTTTCCGTACCGACCCGAGCTCGACCAGAGCGGCGCGCTGCTGCGGGCACTCGGGGCCGGCGTCCCGGCCGTCGCATACGACGTCGGCGGGATCGCGGACCCGCTCATCCGCTTCGGCGCCGGCAAGGTGGTCGCGCCGGGCGACGTCGAGGCGCTGGCGGCTGCGATCGCGGAGGTGCTGAACGATCCGGAGCCGTTCCGCGCGGGCGCGCGACGAGCGCGTGAGGAGCTCACCTGGGACGCGTCGGCACGGGCGCATCTCGCCCTGTACGAGGAGATCGTGTGAAGCGCTTCGCCGACGTCATCTCCCGGCAACTCGATCTCTTCGCGCGGGACGACCTCCTCGAGGAGGCTCGCGACGCCAAGGAGCGCTATGACCGTGCGCCGCGCGACGAGGCGGAAGAGGCGTTCGGCGACTACATGGACGTCGTCGACGCGACGAAGGACGCGCTCGCCGAGATGCGCGACGCGTTCGCGCGCACGCTCGACGGCGAGACATCCGAGGAGTACGAGGAAGCGTTCGAGCAAGCGGTGCGAAAGCGGTGGCGATGGCTCGCATAGAGGACTACGCGATGATCGGCGACCTGCAGACCGCCGCCCTCGTCGAGCGTGGCGGCTCGATCGACTGGCTCTGCTTCCCGCGGTTCGACTCCCCCGCCTGCTTCGCCGCGCTCCTCGGCGATGCGGACAACGGCCGTTGGCTCCTCGCGCCGACCGCGGGCGGCAAGACGTGGCGCCGCTACTCCGGGGACACGATGATCCTCGAGACGACGTGGGAGAGCGACACGGGCGCCGTTCGCGTGTACGACTTCATGCCGCCGCGCAACTCCGCGCCGGAGCTCGTGCGCATCGTCGAAGGCGTCCGCGGCACGGTGGACATGCGCTCCGACCTCGTCATCCGCTTCGACTACGGCCACGTCGTCCCGTGGCTCCGGCGCATCGACGACCTGACGCGGGTCGCCGTCGCCGGCCCCGACGGGCTGTGCTTCCGCACGTCCGCCCATACCCGCGGCGAGAACCTCCGCACGGTCTCGACCTTCACCGTCGAGGAGGGCCAGCGCGTCCCGTTCACGCTCTCGTGGTTCCCGCCGCACGGCGACCTGCCGCGGTACGGCGACCCGGAGGCCGCCCTGACCGAGACGGACGCGTTCTGGCAGGAGTGGATCGGGAAAGGGCGCCCGGACGTGCCCGACGAGTGGCGGCCGGTGCTCCTGCGCTCGCTCCTCACGCTCAAAGCGCTCATCTACGAGCCGACGGGGGGCATCGTCGCGGCGCCGACGACGTCCCTGCCGGAGTGGATCGGCGGCGTGCGCAACTGGGATTACCGCTACTGCTGGCTACGCGACGCGACTCTGACGCTGCTCGCGCTCCTGAACGCCGACTTCCGTGACGAGGCGAAGGCGTGGCGCACATGGCTCGTGCGCGCGGTCGCAGGCGACCCGGCCGACATCCAGATCATGTACGGCGTCGCCGGCGAGCGCCGGCTGACGGAGCTCGAGCTGCCCTGGCTCCCCGGGTACGAGAGCTCGGCGCCGGTGCGCATCGGCAACGCGGCGAGCGAGCAGCTCCAGATCGACGTCTTCGGCGAGGTCGTCGACGCTCTCTACCAGGCGCGCGTGCACGGCCTCGAGTTCGCGCGCAATCCATGGGACCTCCAGATCGTGCTGCTCGAGCATCTCGAGCGCATCTGGCGCGAGCCGGACGAGGGGATCTGGGAGATACGAGGGCCGAAGCGGCATTTCGTGCACTCGAAGGTGATGGCCTGGGTCGCGTTCGACCGCGCGGTGCGCTCGGTCGAGGAGCACGCGTCGCCGGGCCCGGGCGAGCACTGGCGCGAAGTCCGGGACGCCATCCACGCCGACGTCCTCGAAAAGGGCTTCGACGAGGAGCTCGGCTCGTTCGTGCAGTCGTACGGGTCGCAGGAGCTCGATGCGAGCCTGCTCCTGATCCCCCTCGTCGGGTTTCTGCCGGCGTCCGACCGGCGCATTCGGGGAACCGTCGAGGCGATCGAGAAGCACCTCGTCGTCGACGGGCTCGTGCGCCGTTACCGCCCGGAGAGAAGCGGCGTGGACGGCCTGCCGCCGCGCGAGGGCGTCTTCCTGCCCTGTTCGTTCTGGCTCGTCGACTGCCTCGAGCTCCTCGGGCGCAGCGACGATGCCACCCGGCTCTTCGATCGCCTCGTCTCGCTCGCCAATGACGTCGGGCTGCTCGCCGAGGAGTACGACCCGGAGGCGAAGCGGATGCTCGGCAACTTCCCGCAGGCGTTCACCCATCTCGCGCTCGTCAACTCCGCGTTCAACCTACTCCCGCACCTTCCCTCGCCGATGGACCGGCGTCACGCGCAGCGGCAATCGTCACCGCGGCGTTGATGAGGGTCAGGTGGCTCAGGCCCTGAGGGAAGTTCCCGAGCAGATCGCCTGACGACGGGTCGACTTCCTCCGACAGCAGGCCGACGTCGTTCTCGTAGTCGAGCAGCTGCTCGAACAGCGCCTCGGCCTCGTCGATGCGGCTCATCTTCGCCAAGGCGGACACGAGCCAGAACGAGCACGCGAGAAACGCGCCCTCGTGGCCGCACTCACGCGTCGTTCGATACAGGAGGCCGCCGCCGGCGTCGAGGCCGGCGCGGACCGCGTCGATCGTCAGCCCGAACCGCTCGGCCGAGTGATCCTGCCAGCCCATGTGCGCGCCGCGAAGCACGCCGGCGTCGAGCGAGTCGCCGCCGGCGAACTCGACGTACGCGCCGAGCTCGTCCGACCAGCACCGGGCTTCCACGAACGCGCGCACCGCGTCGCGCTGCTTCCGCCAGTGCGCGACGTGGTCGCCCGGAAGCTCACCGTGCTCGACGAGGGCGAGTCCGCGGTCGAAGGCCATCCAGACACCCATCTTCGACGAGGTGTAGTGGCGACGGTCGTCGAGCTCCCACATGCCGGAGTCGGCGTCCTGCCAGGCGATCGCGACGCGGTCGATGCAGCCGGCGAGCATCTTCGCCGTGTCGGGATCGAGCGCGTTCCCGTGCCGCACGTACATCGATGTCGTCTCGATGAGGTCGCCCCAGGTGCCGAGCTGGATCTGGCTCGCGGCCGCGTTGCCGTATCGCACCGGACGGGAGTCGCGGTACCCGCGGAGCGGGAGCCGGTCGCGTCGCTGCGCCGCTTCCCCGTCGACCGTGTAGAAGGGGTGCACGTCGGGCGCCGTCGAGCGAACCGCGCGCAGGAGGCAGGAGAACGACTCGTGCACTTGTTCGGGCAGGCCGAGACCGATGAGCGCGTCGAGCGTGAACGCCGCGTCTCGCACCCACATGTAGCGGTAGTCGTAGTTCTTGTCGCCGCCGATACGCTCGGGAAGGGAGGTCGTCGGCGCCGCGACGATCGCACCGCTCGGCGCATGCACGAGGAGCTTGAGCGCAAGAGCGCTTCGGGCGACGTGCTCGGCCCACGGGCCCTCGTAGTCCCATCCGCCGAGCCAGCGCCGCCAGACCTCGACAGTCCGGTCGATGCGACGCTCGACGTCGGCGCGCAGCGGCATCGGGATCGGCTCGTCCTCGGTCGCGCAGAGCGCGAGGAGCGCGCGCTCGCCCTCGCGGATCCGGAACACGCCCTGGACCGCGTCGCCGCCGATCGCCGGATCGCCCGCGTCCCAGGTGTGGATGCCGACGCGCAGGCCGGCGCCGTGGGCGACGACGGATCCGCGCCGCATCTCGATCGCCGGCGCGACGCGGCCCCAGTCGAAGCGCGGCTCGACCCGCCACGTCATCTCCACCTCGCCGGAAAGCCCCTCGACGCGACGCACGACTTCGGTCCATGGGAGGAGCCCGCCGTCCTGCAGCGAGAGCGCCTCGGTCACCCGGACGGCGCCGTCCCTCGTCGTGTAGGTCGTCTCGAGCACGTTCGAGCGGTCGAGATAGCGCCGGTTCGCGTCGAAGCTCGCGGTCGGCGCCAGCCCGAAGCGACCCCCCTTTTCGGGGTCGAGGAGCGCGGCGAACGTCGACGGCGCGTGGATGTCACGCAGCGAGAGAAAGTCGATCGCACCGTCGGCGGCGACGAGCGCGACCGTGCGGCCGTCGCCGAGCGCGGCGTATGCGCCGATCGGCGCAAACCCCTTTTTTCGCCTCATGTCGTGTAAACGCGCTAGCGGTGCCCGAAGTGATGGGCCGAGGGGAGCGAGCCGCGGACGTCGGCTCCCTCGGTCAGCTCGCGGGCGAGCGGGGCGAGGGAGACGAGCTCGTCGACGACGACGTTCCGGTTGCGGTCGGCGCGCTCGTATCGGCCCTTGGCGAGGAGGAGCGGCTCCCCGCGGACGACGGCGCGGAAGCGGTCGTAGACCTGCGGGACGACGATGAGGTTGATCTGCGCGAACTCGTCCTCGAGCAGCATGAAGACGACGCCGTTGGCCGTCGCGGGGCGCTGGCGGGCGACGACCATCCCCGCTACCTGCACGCGCGAGCGGTCCGGCCGATCGCGCAGCTCGATGCTCGAGAGCGTCTCCGGGGGGAAGTGAGGGCGCATGAGCTCGACCGGGTGGACGCCGATCGAGAGGCTCGTCGTGCGGTAGTCGGAGAGCACGCGCTCCCACGTCGACGGCTCCGGCAGGTCGGGCGTCGCCACCGTCGGCTCGAGCGGGAGCGCGAGCTGCTTCTCCTCGCCCCCCGACCCGGGAACGGTCCGCGGGCGCGGCACGAGCCCGAGCTGCCACAGGAGATCGCGGCGCCGCATCCCGAGCGAGTCGCACGCACCGGACTCGACGAGCGCGCGCAGCTCGTCGCCGGACAGCCGGGTTCGCTGCGCGAGCTCGCGGATCGATGTGTACGGGCGACTCGCCACCACCTCGGCGGCGTCGTCCTCCCCTACACCCTGCACGTACGCGAGCCCGATGCGCACGGCGCCGCCTTCGATCGTGCAGCCGGCCCCGCTGCGGTTCACGTCCGGCGGCCGCGTCTCGATGCCGTGCCGCTGCCCGTCGCGCACGAGCGTCGCGGGCGGATAGAAGCCCATCGGCTGCGCATTCAGCAGCGCTGCGAGGAACTCGGCGCCGTAGTGGTGGCGAAGCCATGCCGACTGGTATGCGAGCAGCCCGAACGCAGCAGAATGCGACTTCGGGAACCCGAACCCGGAGAACGCGACGAGCTTGTCGTACACCATGTCCGCGGTGCCGGCGTCGACGCCGTGCGCGAGCGCGCCTGCGACGAAGCGCTCGCGGTACGACTCGAGCGCCGCGTGCGAGCGCTTGCGGCTCATGGCGCGCCGCAGCCCCTCCGCCTCGCCCACGGTGAAGCCGGCGAGATGGATGGCGACGTCGAGCACCTGATCCTGGAAGACGACGACGCCGAGCGTGTCGCGCAGCGGCTCCTTCAGCAGCGGATGGTCCGCAGGTGGATCGAAGCGCGGGTCCTCCCTCAGCTTCTGCCGCCGCTCGATGTACGGATGCACCGCCTTGCCCTGGATCGGCCCCGGCCGCACGAGCGCGACCTGGATGGTGATGTCGTCGAGGTTCTCCGGCTTCGTGCGCAGGATCGTCTGCATCTGCGCGCGGCTCTCGATCTGGAAGCAGCCGACGGTGTCCGCCTGCTGGATCTGCGCGAACACGTCGGGATCGTCGAGCGGGATGCGCGACAGATCGATCTTCTCGCCGCGCGTGCGCGCGATCATGTCGACGCATTCCTCGACCGCCGAGAGCATCCCGAGCCCGAGGAGGTCGATCTTGAGGAAGCCCGCGTCGGCGCACGAGTCCTTGTCCCACTGGCACATCTGACGGCCCGCCATCGCGGCAGGCTGCACAGGGACGAGCTCGACGAGCGGGCGGGTCGAGATGACCATCCCGCCCGGATGCTGGGAGATGTGGCGCGGGAGCCCGCCGATCTCGGCGCACAGCTCCGCGAATGCACGCCAGCGTGGGGACTCGAGCTTCTGCTGCGCATCCGGGAGCATGGCGAGCTCGTCGGAGACGCGCGCCGCGTTCCATCCGTCGGTGAGCCTCGCGATCCGCTCGAGGTCCGCGGACGGCAGGCCGAGCGCCTTGCCGACGTCGCGGATGGCGCCACGCGACCTGTATGTCGCGAAGCTCGCGACGAGGGCGGCGTGCTCGCGGCCGTAGCGCTCGGTGACGCGGACGATGAGCTTCTCGCGGATGTCCCGCGGGAAGTCCAGGTCGATGTCCGGCACCGATGCGAGCTCGCGGTTGATGAAACGCCCGAGCGAGAGGTTCGCCTGCACCGGGTCGACGTGCGAGAGCCCGGTCAGGTAGCAGACGAGCGAGCCGACGGACGAGCCGCGCCCGCGCCCCGGGGGCAGCAGATGCCGCATCGACCCGGGGCCGCGCACCTCGAGCGCGACCTCGCGCGCGAGCTCGAGCACTTCCCAGTGCAGGAGGAAGAAGCCTGCGAGGCCGAGCTCGTCGATGAGCGCGAGCTCGTCGTCCAGCCGAGCCCGCGCGACGCGATCGTGGCCGTAGCGCTCGCCGAATGCGACGTTGCAGATGCGTGTCAGCTGCGCGATCGCGGGATCGGCGCCGTCGGAGAAGTCGGGATAGCGGTATCCGAGCTCTTGCGTCAGGTCGAACGCGAGCCGTTCCGCGAGCTCGTGTGTGCGCTCGACGGCGTCGCGATCCCCGGGAAAGCGGTCGAGCATGGTCGCCGGCGGAACGAGGACGCACTCGTGGTTGCCGCGCCGCTCGCGCTCGCAGCCGTCGAGCGACGTGCGGCAGCGAACGGCGACGAGCACATCCTGGAGCGCAGCGCGCGATGCCGCATGCGCGTGCACGTCTCCGGTCGCGACCGTCTGCACGCGGAGCGAGTCGGCGAGATCGCGGAGCGCCGCGTTGCGGCGTGCGTCCCCACGCTCGTAGGGCCGCTGGAGCTCGACGTAGAAACGATCGCGGCCGAAGGCGCGGGCCAAGTCGGCCGCAGCGTTCGGATAGTGCACGGCGAGGCCGTCGCGGGCGCAGCCCGAGAGGCAGACGAGCCCCTCGTTGCGTTCTTCGAGCAGCTTCTGGTCGAGCGCCGGCGGCAGCGCCTCCCGGCTCTGCGTCGAGCGCGTGCGCGCATGCGCTGCGGTGAGGAGCAGGCAGAGGTTCGCGTAGCCGGCTGCGCTCTCGACGAGGAGCGTCACGTGCGCGCCCCCCGTCAGCGTCACCTCCGCGCCGGTGATCGGGCGCACGCCCGCGTGCTTCGCCGCGTGCGCGAACTCGAGCGACCCGTAGACGCCGTCGTGGTCGGTGAGCGCGAGCGCCTCGTAGCCGAGCTCCGCTGCCCGGGTTGCGAGCTCCTCGGGCTGCGACGCGCCGTCGAGAAAGGAGTACGCCGAGTGCGCGTGCAGCTCCGTGTAGGCCATCCGCCTACGCTATACGAACATATGTTCGTTCGCTACTGCTGCTAGGGGTGGTGCACGTCCGCCCAGAGCGGGACGTCGCCGAGCCCGAGCGGCACGAAGTCGAGGCCGTCCGGCGTGTTGAGATAGCCCGCCCCCGTGCCGGCGATCCCGGCGTGGCCGTACTGCCAGACGATCCGGTTCGTCTTCGGGTCGATGACGACGACGCGGTCGTTGTAGTCGTCGTTCACCGCGATGTTCCCGTTCGGGAGCATCATCGCGAGCGACGGATGGTCGAGCGCGGCCCATCCCGACACCGGCCTGTAGCGCCACAGCACCCTGCCGCGCCGGTTGATGATGAGCGCCGCGCCGGGGCTCGAGTAGTCGGCGAGCAGGATCCTCCCGCCCGGGAGCGGCTGCGGGTCGGACGGATACGACACGGGCGCCTGCACCGCCCACCGCAGCTTCCCGCTCCCCGAGATGTCGTCGATCCACGAGCCCTGGATCTCGGAGACGAGCACGCCTCCGCCGGGCAACGGCGTGTCGCCGTTGACGGCGCCGAGATAGCGCGGCGGGTCGTGCCGGCACACGCCGGTCGTCCCGAGCTGCTTGACGATCCGGTGCGCGCGGATGAAGAGGACGCGGCAGTTGTACGCGTCGGCCACCGTGAGCGTGCCGTTCGGGAGCACGTACGCGTCGTCGGGCGTGTTCAGCTCGTTCGGGCCGCTTCCTCGCACCCCCGGCGTGCCGTACAGATGAACGCGCGCGTGCGTCGCGATGTTCACGGAGACGATCGTGTGCGCCTCCTCCTCGTTGGACACGATCGCCTTGCCGCCCGGCTCGACGAACGTGTCGTCGTCGAAGTAGAGGTGGACGCCCCGCGCGAGGTCGCGGGCGTTCGGGAAGTGCCACAGGATCCGGTGGTGCGAGTCGACGAGGAGCATGCGGTCGTTGCCGCGGTCGGCGATGAGCAGCGCGCCCGGGAGGGCGACGTGCAGCGAGAGGGCGCTCGCGATGGCTGCCAGCAGACCGATCACCCCGGCACCCTAGGCTTAACCGCTGGGAATCGGATGAGTGAACCGTTAAGAATCGGCGACGCGCGCCTCTATCTCGTCCTCGAGGGCCGCGATGCGGGAGTGGTCGAGCCGGCGCTGCGCGGCGGCGTCGGCGTCGTCCAGCTGCGCGACAAGGAGCTCACCGACGACGAGCTCGTGCGCGCCGCCGGGCCGTTTCGCCGTGCGTGCGAGGCGCACGGCGCGCTCTTCATCCTCAACGACCGTCCCGAGCTCGTCGCGGCATGCCGCGCCGACGGCGTGCACGTCGGGCAGTCGGACGCCTCGGTGGCCGAAGCGCGCGCGATCGTCGGGCCGGGCGCGATCGTCGGGCTTTCGGTCGAGACGGAGGCGCAGCTCGACGACATCGCGGGCGCCGACTATCTCGGCGTCACCGTCTTCGGGACGCCGACGAAGACCGATGCGCGGCCCGGCGGGCTCGATCTCGTGCGCGCGGCGGCGGCTCGCGTGACGATCCCGTGGTTCGCGATCGGGGGCATCGATCTCGCGAACGTCGCCGAGGTGGCTGCGGCGGGGGCGCCGGGGATCGCGGTCGTGCGCGCGATTCGCGACGCGGACGACCCGGAGACGGCGGCGCGCGCGCTACGCGCCGTCATCGCGCAGGGGTAGCAGCTAGACGCCCGGCGGGTCCCCGCGGAGCGATCCGACCGCCGTCTCGAGCAGGTCCCATGCTCGCCGGATGTTTTCGAGCCCGTCCTCGACGAGGATGTGCTGCACCGCGATCGCGTCGCGCTCGACGACGTCGTCGTCACTCATGCGCCTCGCTGGGTATACCACCCGCCGCCTGAGCCGTCGTGGAAGACGACGGTGTTCTCGCCGCTCTCGAGCACGACCTCGAAGTAGCGGCGCAGCACCGGCTCCTCCGTCCACCAGCGGTCGAGCACCCGCCACTCCTCGCGCAGGACGGCGACGTGCTGGTGGTTCACCTCGCAGGGGACGCCGTCGAAGCGGGACTGGACGCGCGCGGGGCGCGGCGCATTCAGTCGTCCCGCGGTACGAAGAGCGCGCGCGTCTCGGGAATCCGCGACCAGGGCGCCACCTCCACGACGGTGCAGACGGAGCCGGAGCCGGTGCTCGCACGGACCTGGCGAAGGCCGTCGCTCAGGCGGCGGCGGTCCTCGGCGCCCGCGGCGAGCAGCTCGAGCTGGCGGCCGGCGGGCTCGGTGAGCTCGACGAGCTCGAGCCGCAGGTCGGTGACGGGGCCGGGAAGCTCTCCGAGCTTGGGAGCGAGCGCGATGCGGATGCGGCCCGCGTCGGCGCTCGGCTCGCGCAGCGTCAGCGTCCGCCGCCAGGAGCCGCCGCCGACGAGGGCGGCCGCGAGCGCGACCTTGCGGACGAAGCGGTCGCGTCGCTCCGGCCGCGCGAGCGTCGTCTCGATGAGCGCGGCGAGCGCGCGGCGTAGCGTCAGCTCGTTCGCGACGGCCTCCGGGAACGCGAGCGCCTCGGCGAGCTCGGACGGCGGCCGGCGACCGCGCACGCGCGCGGCCGCCCCGCCTCTCGCCAGGCTCCAGGCGCGCCGGCCGTCCGGCCCCAGACGTTCGGCGACGGCGCCACCCGGAAGCCCGGCAAGCTGTCCCAGCCTGCGAACGCCGAGCGATTCGAGCTCTTCGTGGCGCTGCCGCTCGAGCGGCAGCAAGGCGAGCGGCAGCGGTGCGAGGAAGCGGCCGACCTCCTCGTCGCGGACGACGAGCAGCCGGCCCGGCTTCGCGACGGAGGCTGCGGCGAGGGCGGCGAAGCGGCGGCGCGCGACGCCGAGGCGCGCATCCCATGCGGGCCCGACCGCGGCGAGGGCGCGCCGGAGCGACGGCTCGAGGCCGCCGTACAGCCGCTCCACCCCGCGCGTGTCGAAATACGCGACGCCGGCGGAGGCCGGCTCGACCGCGAAGCCCGCGTCCTCGAGCGAGCGGACGACCTCCTCCCATGCCCGCTCGGCGGCAGCCGGGTCGGGATCGACGAGCACGAGCCGCGGGCACGTTGCCAGCGCCTCGCCCAGGCGCATCCGCGGTCGCACGCCCGCCGCCTCGGCTGCCGCCGTGACCGGCCCGATGAGCGGCTCGCCACCCGGTTCCGGCGCGAGCGCGGCAGGGCGGAGCGCAAGGGAGGGGGACGTGCGCAGCGCCGCCTTGAGCTCGAAGCCGGGGATGGAGAGACAGGCGATCATGGGAACGTATGTTCTATCGAACACACGTTCCTCCTGTCAAGAGCCTGAAACCTCCACGGCTACTTCAGCCGCGGGCCCGACCATGCGGACGAAGCGGGGGACGACGTCGAGCGCGTTCTCGCGCGCGCACCAGCCGATGTCCTCCTCGAGGCCGTGCCTCCGGAGGTTCTTCGCGCTCCGGCTCGCGCCGAGGCCGGCCTCCGCACTCGGGAAGCTCGCCGCGAGCCGCGCCGCGGCCGCCGCCGAGTCCATGTGGTCGCCGCCGAGCGCGGCGACGATCCTTCCCGCGCAGTACGCATCGTCGAGCGCGAGCTCGCCGAGCACCCCGGCGCAGAGAACGGCGACGTCCTCCCCGCTCTCGCCCGCCGCGCGCGCGACCGCGTCGAGGTTCAGGAGCGAGCCGACGTAGACCCGCTCGAAGAGCGCCGCGGCCGCCACGAGCAGCCGCGTCCCGTTCGTCGTCGTCAGGACGAGCGTCTCGGCCGCCGGCGCGCCCGCGAGCTCGCGCGGCGAGTTGCCGAAGTCGAATCCCTCGATCGGCTCCAACCGCCGCTCGCCCGCGAGCTTCACGTCCCCCTCGCTCCGCGCGAGCGCCCGGGCCTCCTCGATCTCGGCGCAGCACAGGACGCGCCGGTAGCCGGCCGCGAGCGCCTGCGCCATCGTCGAGGTCGCGCGCAGGACGTCGACGACGACCCCCACCGGGGCCGGTGCCCGCTCGCCCGGGGTGAACGCGACGTGAACGCGCACCCGACTACCCTAGTGCGGCATGCCGACCTGCTACCGCCACCCCGACCGCGAGACCGGCCTCTCCTGCTCGGAGTGCGGCCGCCCGATCTGCACCGAGTGCATGACGATGGCGCCCGTCGGGATCCGCTGCCCCGAGCACGCGGGCGGCGCGGCGCGCCGCGCGGGCATCAAGGCGCCGACGATCGCCCGCGCGCAGCGGCAGCTGACGCGCGGGGTCGCGCCGGTCACGCGCGCCCTCATCGCGCTGAACGTCGCCGTCTATCTGATCGGCGCCGTCCAGGGGGCGGGGATCGACAACCCGGGCGGGTCGCTGTACCAGAAGCTCTGGCTCGACGCCTACGACGTGCACAACGGCGGCTGGTGGCGGCTGATCACCGCCGCCTTCCTGCACGCGAACATCATCCACATCGCGTTCAACATGTTCGCGCTGTGGGCGATCGGCACCCCCGTCGAGCACTACCTCGGCCGCTCGCGCTTCATCGGCCTCTATCTCGTCTCGGGGCTCGCAGGCTCCGCCGGCGCGCTTCTCCAGGCCCCGGACATCGTCACCGTCGGCGCCTCGGGCGCGATCTTCGGGATCCTCGGCGCCATGCTCATCCTGGAGTGGCAGCTGACGGGAAGCCTGGCCGGCCAGGCGATGACGTGGATCGTCATCAACCTCGTCTTCAGCTTCACGTTCGCCGGGATCTCGTGGGGTGGCCACATCGGCGGCCTCGTCGGCGGGATCCTCGTCACGCTCGCCTACGCGCGCTGGGGGCGCGGGCATGCGGCGTACGGGCGCGTCGGGCTCGTCGGCGCGGCCGGGCTCATCCTCGTCGCGGCCGCGAGCATCGCCGTCGCGTACTGGCGCGTCCGCGGCCTCGCGTAGCGCCGGCTAGCCTCCTGCGACGACGTACTCGGCGCGGCCCCCCGCCCTCAGCACCGCCTGCGCCGCGGCGAGGCGCGCGACGGGGACGCGGTAGGGGGAGCAGGAGACGTAGTCGAGGCCGAGGCCGTGGCAGAACTCGACCGACTTCGGGTCGCCGCCGTGCTCGCCGCAGATGCCGAGCTGGATCGATTCCTTCGTGCTGCGGCCCCGCTCGACGGCGATGCGCATGATCGCGCCGACGCCGTCCTGGTCGAGGGTCTCGAACGGGTTGCGCTCGATGACGCCGTCCTCGAGGTAGAAGGTGAGGAACTTGCCCTCGGCGTCGTCGCGCGACATGCCGAGCGTCGTCTGCGTCAGGTCGTTCGTCCCGAACGAGAAGAAGTCGGCGTGCTCGGCGATCTCGTCCGCGCACAGGGCGGCGCGGGGCAGCTCGATCATCGTCCCGCACAGGAACTCGAGCTCGGGCGCCTCCTCGCGCATGACCGTCTCGGTGAGCTCGCGCAGCCGCCGAAGCTCCTCCGCGAAGCCGACGAGCGGATGCATGATCTCGACCTGCGCGCCGCGGTTCACCGCCTTCATCGCCCGCGCGATCGCGCGCACCTGCATCTCATAGATCTCCGGCCACTGGATCCCGAGCCGGCACCCGCGCGTGCCGAGCATCGGGTTCGCCTCGGTGAGCGCCTTGATGCGGCTGCGCATCCGTTCGTCCCGGGCGTCCTCGAGCGGCGGCAGGAACTCGTGGAGCGGCGGGTCGAGGAGCCGGATGACGACGGGCAGCCCGGCCATCGCCTCGAAGATCCCCTCGAAGTCGGACTGCTGGAACGGCAGGAGCCGTTCGAGCGCCTCGCGGCGGCCCGCCTCGTCGGAGGCGAGGATCATCTCCTGGACGACGGGCAGCCGGTCGTCGCCGAAGAACATGTGCTCGGTGCGGCAGAGGCCGATCCCCTGCGCGCCGAACTCGCGCGCCTTCGCCGCGTCCTCGGCGTTGTCGGCGTTCGCCCACACCTGCAGGCGCCGCAGCCCGTCCGCCCAGCCGAGGATGGTCTCGAAGTCCTCGTTGATCGACGGCGGGACGAGCGCGACCTCGCCGACGATGACGCGCCCCGTGCCCCCGTCGAGGGTGATGGCATCGCCCTCGTGCAGCTCGTGCTCCCCGATGTGCACGGTCTTCGTCTCGAGGTCGATGTGCAGGCCCTCGCAGCCGGCGACGCACGGCTTCCCCATCCCGCGCGCGACGACGGCGGCGTGCGAGGTCATGCCGCCGTGCGCGGTGAGAACGCCGCGCGACTGGATGAGCCCGTGGATGTCGTCCGGCGTCGTCTCCCAGCGCACGAGGATGACCGCCTCGCCCGCCTTCCCGCGCTCGGCCGCCGTGTCGGCGTCGAGCACGATCTTCCCCGAGGCCGCGCCCGGCGACGCGTTGAGGCCGCGCGCCGCGACCTCGAACTCCGCGTCCGGGTCGAGCATCGGATGGAGTAGCTGGTCGAGCTGCGAGGGGTCGATGCGCGCGACCGCGTCCTCGCGCGTGATCAGCCCCTCGCCCGTCATGTCGACCGCCGCCTTCAGCGCGGCCGCCGCCGTGCGCTTCGCCGAGCGGGTCTGCAGGAGGAAAAGCTTCCCCTCCTCGACGGTGAACTCGATGTCCTGCACGTCGCGGTAGTGCTGCTCGAGCCGCGCCATCGTCTCGAGCAGCTGCGCGTATGCGTCGGGGAGGCGCGCCCGCATCTCCTCCATCGGCTGCGGCGTGCGGATGCCGGCGACGACGTCCTCGCCCTGCGCGTTGACGAGGTACTCGCCGTACAGGCCCTGCTCGCCCGTCGAGGGGTCCCGGGTGAATGCGACGCCGGTCGCACTCGTGTCGCCCTTGTTCCCGAAGACCATCTGCACGACGTTCACCGCCGTGCCCATGTCGTCGGGGATCTCGTACGTGTGGCGGTACACCTGCGCGCGCGGCGAGTTCCACGACTCGAAGACGGCGACGATCGCGCGCCGCAGCTGCTCGCGCGCGTCCTGCGGGAACTCCCGGCCGGTCTCGGCGACGTACACCTCGCGCGCGCGCTCGACGGTGTCGTCGGGAGCGAAGCGGTCGTGGGAGATCCCGTCGACCGTCTCGCCGAACATCTGGATCAGCCGGCGGTAGCAGTCGCGCGCGAACTCCTCGTTGCCGGTGCTGCGCGCGAGGCCGCGCACCGCCTCGTCGTTCAGGCCGACGTTCAAGATCGTGTCCATCATCCCGGGCATGGAGACGGCCGCCCCGGAGCGAACGGACACGAGCAGCGGGTCGTCCGGGTCGCCGAAGCGCTTGCCCGTCCTCTCCTCGAGGCGCGCGATGTGCGCGGCGACCTCCTCCTCGAGGCCGTCGGGCAGGCCGCCCGCGCGCATGAACGCCCGGCACGCGTCCGTCGTGATCGTGAAGCCCGCCGGCACGGGGACGCCGAGGTGCGTCATCTCGGCGAGACCGACGCCCTTCCCGCCGAGAAGCGCCCTTCCCCCCTCGGAGGGCTCGTCGAAGTCGTATACGTATGGGGTCATGGGCGGCAGTAGTCAATCACGGCGGATCGTCGGCATGGGTGGATTCCCCGACCGCGCCGTGTGGGAACACGTCCTCGCGCTCGCGGGCGGCCCTCGCGTGCTCGTCGACCGTACCGCGAGCCCGCAGGCCGCCGATCCGGTCGAGCTCGCGGGCGAGCTGACCGACCTGAGGTTCTTTCCCTGGCCCCCGGCCGGCCTGCGCGAGCTCGCGCTCGGCTCCGACGTCATCCTCGTCTGCGGCGGGAACACGGCGAACATGCTCGCGGTCTGGCGGCGGCACGGATTCGACCGGATCCTGCGCGAGGCGTGGGAGGCGGGCGTCGTGCTGGCCGGCTGGAGCGCGGGGATGATCTGCTGGTTCGAGGCCGGCGTCACCGACTCGTTCGGCCCGCAGCTCGAGGGCATGCGCGACGGGCTCGGCTTCCTGCCCGGGAGCGCGTGCCCGCACTACGACGGGGAGGAGCTGCGCCGTCCCGTCTACACCGGGCTCGTCGCGAACGGCTTCCCGGCGGGCATCGCGCTCGACGACGGCGCCGCGGCGCACTACGCCGGCGACGAGCTCGTCGAGGTGCTCGCCGCGGCGCCGGACGCGCGCGGCTACCACGTCGGGCCCGACGGCGAGGTCCCGCTGCCCGTGCGCCTTCTCTAGCGCCGTCTGCGCCTGAACTCCGCCGACCACGCGAGAGCGCGCAGGCCGATCCAGATCGGCGTCAGCAGGACGTAGAAGACGACGAGCGCGAGCGCGCTCAGCGACCACCACAGGATCCAGTACCGGAGCGGCACATGTCCTTTCTCGTTACGCACGCGTCCGCTCCTCGACGACGCGGAGCACACGGTGCGCGGTCTCCTCGATCGACAGCTCGGAGATGTCGATGACCGGGCAGCCGAGCCTGCGGTGGAGCTTCGCCGCCTCGTCGAGCTCCTCGTAGATCTCCGTCAGCTCCGCGTACTGGCGGTTCCGCGCGCCGCCCCCCATCGTGCGCACCCGCGCGCGACGGATCTCCGCGAGCCGGTTGGGGTCGATCGTCAGCCCGACCACGGTCGAGGGATCGACGTCGTAGAGCTCGGCCGGCGGCTCGATTCCCTTCACGACCGGGACGTTCGCGGCCTTGTAGCCGAGGTAGCCGAGGTAGATCGAGAGCGGCGTCTTCGAGGTGCGGGAGACGCCGACGAGGACGATGTCCGCGTCGTGGAGGCCGCGGCCGACGCCGTCGTCGTACCGGACGGCGAACTCGATCGCCTCCATCCGCTTGAAGTACTGCGTGTTGAGCGGCGGCCGCGAGCCCGGCGTCATCGTCGCGGCCATCCCGGAGACCCGCGCGACCGCCTCGATCGGCTGGCCGAGCAGGTCGCAGTAGTGGAGGCGCGCGCGCCGGCACAGGGTCCGCATCGCCTCGCGCAGCGCCGGCTGGACGAGCGTGTAGACGACCACCGCCGGCCGGCCGCGCATGCGGTTGACCGCGAGCTGGAGGTCGGCCTCCGACTCGACCCGCGGATGGCGGATCTCGACGAACTCCTGGTCCGGGAACTGCGCCTCGAGGGCCTGGACGAGCCGCGCCGCCGTCTCGCCGGTCGCGTCGGAGACGACGTGCAGCTCGACGGGGATGGCCGGCATCGGCAGGAGCCTAGCCAGGTACCCTCGCCGCGTGACCGCGGACGTGACCATGGACAAGATCGTGTCGCTGTCGCGGCGGCGCGGCTTCGTCTTCCCGTCCTCCGAGATCTACGGCGGCCTGGGCTCGACGTACGACTACGGCCACTACGGCGTTCTCATGAAGAACAACATCCGGTCGCTCTGGCTCCGGGCGATGGTGCAGGAGCGGGACGACGTCGTCGCGCTCGATTCCGCCGTCATCCTCAA
>JAGWRZ010000149.1 GCA_028876365.1 Acidobacteriota bacterium
TCTCCGGGGCGCTCAAGGTGATCGCCGTCTCGCTCACCAAGATCGCGAACGACCTGGCGCTGATGGGCTCCGGACCGCGGGCCGGCATCGGCGAGATCCTCCTGCCCGAGCTGCAGAAGGGCTCCTCGATCATGCCGGGCAAGGTGAACCCGGTGATCCCGGAGGTGGTCACGCAGGTGACGGCCCAGGTGATCGGCAACGACGCCGCGATCACGATCGGCGGCATGCAGGGCCACTTCGAGCTGAACGTGTTCGTGCCGCTCATCGCGAAGAACATCCTCGAGTCGATCGAGCTGCTCGCGAGCGCGTCGCGCCTCTTCGCCGAGAAGTGCGTGGACGGGATCGAGGCGAACCGCGAGGCGTGCGAGCGCTACGCGGAGCTGACGCTCTCGGCGGCGACGGCGCTCAACCCCTACATCGGCTACGACCGGGCGACCGAGATCGTGAAGGCGGCCGCGGCGTCGGGCCGGTCGCTCCGCGAGGTCGCCCGCGAGAAAGGGGTCGAGGAGCCGGTCCTCGACGAGGCGCTGGACTACCGAAAGATGGCGAAGCCTCACGGCTGAAAAGGTCCCCCTTCACAGTGGCGGATTCCCGGTTTAGGCTGGTCGCCGCTGTCAGCACCTCGAAGAGGGGGTTCAATCGTGCTTCATGGTCGCAAGACTCGCCGGATCGGCGTTGCAGCCCTTCTGGCACTCGTGGGGGCCTTGACGGCGCTCGCGGCGACAAGTGCCGCCACCGCCGCGTCGTCCGACATCGTCTACCAGGTCAAGCCGCTCGTCGTGCCCGCCGGGACATCGGCGTTCACGAACCCGTTCTGTCACACGCACACGCTCATCTGCTACTCGCCGAGCGACATCCGGACGGCGTACGGCTATCCGGCCGGCCTCGACGGCAGCGGCCAGACGATCATGATCGTCGACGCCTACGGCAGCCCGACGGTTCAGAGCGACCTCGCCACGTTCGATGCGGCATTTGGGCTTCCGGCCCCGCCGTCGTTCACGATCGACTGCGACGCCGGCTGTCCGGCGCTGAACTACACGGGTAGCAACGGCGCCACCGTCGCCGGCTGGTCGGAGGAGACGAGCCTCGACGTCCAGTGGGCGCACGCGATGGCCCCCGGGGCGAACATCGTCCTCGTCGTCGCCCCGAACCCGCACGGGAACGCGATCAACGCGGCGGAGTCGCTCGCGATCAAGAAGTATCCGGGCGCGATCATGTCGCAGAGCTTCGGCTCGTTCGAGAGCGCGATCGAGGGCGCGGGGAACAACATCCAGCTCCAGCAGGCGCACGCCAACTACGCGGCGGCGGCGGCGGCGGGCGACACCGTGCTCGCGTCGGCCGGCGACTGGGGCGCGACGAACCTGGGCACGACCGAGAACGCGACATATCCGGCCTCCGATCCGCTCGTCACCGGGGTCGGCGGGACCGAGGGCAACCCGTACTACAACGGGCTCGCCGGCTCGCCGCCGCCGACATGCGCGATCGGCGTGCCGTGCACCGTCGGTCTCGCGACCGTGACGTGCGCGACCGCGTCGAGCTGCCCGACCACCGCCTACGGTGGCGAGCAGGTCTGGAACGAGTCGTTCTTCGGTGCCGCCACGGGCGGCGCGGAGAGCACCGTCTTCCCCACCCCGGCGTTCCAGGCGGGCGTGAACGGCTCGGTGCACCGCACGACCCCGGACGTGTCGTACAACGCCGCCATCAGCGGCGGCGTGCTCACGTATCTCGGCTTCCTCGGCCCCAACAGCGGCTTCTACATCTTCGGCGGAACGAGCGCCGGGTCGCCGCAGTGGGCATCGATCATCGCCATCGCCGACCAGGCCCGCGGCCTCGCCGCGAAGCCGCGGCTCGGCTACCTCAACGGCACGATCTACTCGATCGCCGAGGGCGCGGGATACTCGAGCGACTTCCACGACATCACCGTCGGGAACAACCAGCTCGCGGGCACGCCCTTCGGCTACTCGGCGCATTCCGGCTACGACATCGCGTCGGGCTGGGGGACGCCGCAGGTCGGCAACCTCGTCGCCGCCCTGGCGGCGCACTAGCCCTCTCCGGTTCGGGGGTCTTCAGCGGATGCTGAAGGCCCCCGACACCGCCTCGCCCCCGTGCCGGACGGTCAGGCGGTAGCGGCCGCTGCGTCGCGGGTTGCCGATGCGCGCGGCGCGGGTGAAGACGATGCCGACCGTCGCCGGCCCGATGGAATCGCACATGGCGCCCCTCGGCCGCGCGATCGTCAGCGTGACGGCGCTGCCGGAACGTCTCGCCGCCGCCGCCGGCTTGCCGTTCACGCGCACCGTGTCCGGCCCGATGCGGGCGGGCAGGCGCTCGGCGGCGGGAAAGACGATCACGATCCGAGGGCCGGGCCAGCCGCACTGCATCGCGTAGCCCGCGTGCACGGTGATCGCGACCGGCGTCGCCCCGGCGAGCACGCTCGAGAGGGCGATCACCGCCGGAACGATCCCGGTCATGGCCGAAGTATCAGTGAGACAGGGTGCCGCCTGCGGCGGCGACGGCCCCCGTGATCCAGGCCTGCGCCTGCGGGGTGTCGACGCGGTAGGCGTACGTGTTCCCCGCGCACACGTTGTTGTTCACGAACGAGTTCTCCGCGAGGACGACGTTCGTGCCGCCGAGCAGGACAGGCCCGCCGGAGTCGCCGAAGCAGGTGCCGCTGTGCAGCTCGAGGAACTCGTCGCTGATCGCGCCGTTCCCGCCGACGGTGGATGTCTGCGTGATGAAGCGCGTGAAGCCTCCGACCGGCTGCGGCGGGCCGCCGCCCCGCGTGAAGCCCTGGACCCCGTACCCGACGAGGTCGACGGGCGTGTTGTTCCTCAACGTGTCGACGAGACCCTGGCTCGGGAGCGCGGCGTAGGCGCCGCCCGTGACCGACGCCGGAATCGGCGTGCTGAAGACGACCACCGCGACGTCGTGCGTGTCGGCGTGGGCGACGCCGTTGCCGCCCGCCCACTGGGGGTCGAAGGTGTAGCTGCCGGTGTACGCGGTCCCGGGCGAGGGCACCTGCCCGAAGTACACGCGAACCGGCGCGCCTTCGCCGTCGCCGGCGAAGCAGTGCGCGGCCGTCAGGACGACCGTCGGCGAGAGGAGGCTGCCCGAGCACACGGTCGTGCCGTCGGCGAGCATGACGACGTAGGGATGGGTCGTGTCGGGCGCTCCGCCGAGGACGGCGCCCGCGGACGCGGGCAGCAGCGCGAGGGCACAGGCAGCAAGTCCGGCGATCACGAGGCGCGCCCGCATATCTCTCCTTTCCGCAGGCGCATTCCTCGCGCCTGCGGCCGCAGTCGATGGTTCCATCGTCTGCGACTTCCCACCTCACTCTATCCCCCAAAACGGGGAAGTTTCCCGGCACACTTGATCGAGTGACCGCCGCCCTTCTCTCACTGGCCCTCCTCCACGGCGTCGTCATGCGGGGCCCGACGGCGCCGGTCTGCACGATCGGCAAGCCCTGCTCGGCGCCGGCGGTGGGGGCGGTGCTCGTCTTCTCCCGCGACGGCCGTTCGGTCCGCGCCCGGGTGGGCGCGGGCGGACGCTACTCGGTGCGGCTCGCGCCCGGCGCCTACACCGTGCGGCAGGCGCCCGAGCCGGGGGTCGGCTTCGGCGTCCGCCCGGACCGGGTCGTCGTCCGCCGCGTCGGGACGCACGCGAACTTCTTCATCGACACGGGGATTCGCTAGAGCGCGAGGGCGGCGTGGCGCTGCTCGTCCGCGCGATACGACGAGCGGACGAGCGGGCCGGAGAAGACGGAGCCGAACCCGAGCTTCTCCCCCTGCTCGCGGAACCAGCGGAACTCGTCCGGGTGCACCCAGCGGTCGATCTTCGCGTGCTTCGGGCTCGGCTGCAGGTACTGGCCGATGGTGACGACGTCGACGCCGCTCGCACGCAGGTCGCGCAGCGTCTCGACGACCTCTTCGTTTCTCTCGCCGAGGCCGACGATGATCCCCGACTTCGTCATGACGTCGTAGCCGGCGACCTCCTTCGCGCGCTGGAGGAGCCAGAGCGCCTTGTCGTAGCTCGCCTTCGCTCCGCGCATGTGCGGGTGCAGCCTCCGCACGGTCTCGATGTTGTGGTTGAAGACCTCCGGGCGCGCGGCGAGCACCGTCGCGAGCGCCTCCTCCTCGACGCCGAGGAAGTCGGGGGTCAGCACCTCGACGGAGGCATCCGGGAGCTTCGCCTTCAGGGCGCGGATGGTCGCCGCGTAGTGCGCCGCGCCGCAATCGGCCACGTCGTCACGGTCGACGGAGGTGACGACGACGTGCTTCAGCGCCATCTGCGCCGCCGCCTGGGCGACGCGAAGCGGCTCGAGCGCGTCGGGCGGGGCGTCGGGCCGGCCGGAGTCGACGTAGCAGTAGCGGCACGCGCGCGTGCACGTGTCGCCGAGGATCTGGAAGGTGGCGGTGCCCCTCCCCCAGCACTCGGAGATGTTCGGGCAGCGGGCCTCCTCGCAGATCGTGTGCAGCCGGAGGCCGTGCACGAGCCTCTGGACGTCGAAGTAGCGGCCGTCCGGCGAGGGCGCCCGAACCTTCATCCACTCGGGCCGGCGCGGCCGGTCGGTGACGGGAAGCGATGAGCTCATCGGCGCGTTCCAGTCTAGGCGCCGAACGAGCCCGCCCGGCCGCTACAGTGAAACGGACCGACCAGTCCGCTTACAGATCGGAGCCGCCACATGCGCCAGCGCCACAGCACGAACCCGTGGGTGATCCTCGTCCTCATCTGCCTCGCGCAGTTCATGGTCATCCTCGACATCGCGGTCGTGAACATTGCGCTGCCGTCGATGCGGACCGGCCTGCACTTCTCTGCCACCGGCCTGCAGTGGGTCGTCAACGCCTACACGCTCACGTTCGCCGGCTTCCTGCTGCTGGGCGGGCGGGCCGCCGACCTCTTCGGCCGGCGCCGGATCTTCTTGCTGGGCTTGACGGTGTTCACCGCATCCAGCCTCCTCGGTGGCCTGGCGCAGAACGAAGCGTGGCTGGTGAGCGCCCGCGCCCTGCAGGGGCTCGGTGCGGCGATCCTCGCTCCGGCCACCTTGACCA
>JAGWRZ010000017.1 GCA_028876365.1 Acidobacteriota bacterium
CGAAAGCGGTGCGGGCCTCATCAGGAGCGGGGGTGGACAAGATCGGTAGCAGCTACCGTCACCGAGGTGCAACGATCTCCGGGCGGCGGAGGCGGGGCGGCGCTTAGCTGCCGCGGCCGCCGCAGGGGCGGCGCTTAGCTGCCGCCGCAGCTCAGCCCATCGCAGCGCAGCTCAGCCCATCGCAGAGCAGCTCAACTCAGCCCATCGCAGCGCAGCTCAGCCCATCGCAGCGCAGCTCAGCCGCCGCCGCCGCCGCCGCCGCCGCAGAGCGTTGCGACGACGGCGCCCGTCCCGGCGTGGCCGGGATCGCCCGCGTACCCCGCACTCGTCTTGACGATCACGATCGAGACGACGTTGCCGGCGATCTGCGACCCGGACTGCGTCGCCTTGCTCGTCACGACGACCGCCATGTACGCGGGCAGCGGGCCCGCCGGCGGCGGGCTGCTGTTCCCCGGGTCGGTGCTCCACGTCGCGCCGCACGCGGCCGCCGGCACGCTCGCGGCGAAGCCCTTGAAGCTGCTCGGGGCGGGGCCGCCGCCGAGCACGTTCAGCTTCCACCACTGCGCGCCCCAGAACGTCACCGTGCCGCTCGCGCTCCTGTCGCCGACGACGAACGCGCCGCCGCCGGGCGCGAGCGCATAGACGAGGACGCTCGTGCCGCCGGACGACGGCGGGAAGATCCGGTCGCCGCTGTAGCTCGCGGTGACGGCGTAGGAGCCAGGAGCGGCGAAGCTCGCCGCGCACGATGCATTGCCGCCGGAGAGGACGGCGGTGCAGAGCGTCGCGCCGCCGCTCGTGAACGTCACCGTTCCGGTCGCCGCCGCCGGCGCGACCGTCGCCGTCAACGTCGCCGCTGCGCCGGCGAGGACGGGCGCTACGGCACCCGCCTTCGTCGTCGACACCGGCGCGACGACCGTGAACGGCTTCGCGTCCGAGCTGCCGAGATGGGCCGCGTCGCCCGCGTAGCCCGCCGTCACCGTGTACCCGCTGCCGGGCGTGTCGGAGAGCGTGACCGTGCACGACGCGCTGCCGCCCACGAGCGTGCCGGTGCAGTGCTCGGCGCCGACGGCGAACGTGACCGGCTCCCCGTCGACGCCGCCCGCGACCTGCGCGGACAGCGTCGCCTGCGTGCCCATCACGCCGCTCGTGGCGCCCGTGTACGTCGTCACCGTCGGCACGCTCGTGACCGTGAACGTCGACGACGCGCCGCTGCCGCTGTAGGTCGAATCGCCGGCGAAGCTCGCCGACACCGGATACGTCGTCGGCGGCCGCAGGACGACGACCGTGCAGGACGCGCGGCCGTCGGTGCCCGTCACCGCGTCGCAGCTGAGGCCGTCCATGACGAGGTGGACGCTCTCGCCCGCGATGGGATGCGCCCCCGCGTCGGTGAGCGTCGCCGACAGGACGGCGTTCGCGCCGTAGGCGGCGGTGACCGCGCCGTCGTAGACGAGCGAGGTCGTCCCGCGGTCGACGGTGAACGGGCCCGACCCGGAGCTCGCAGCCCAGTTGGTGTCGCCGGAGAACGTCGCCGTCGCCGTATAGGAGCCCGGCGGCTGCGCGACGACGACGGCGCACGATGCGTTCCCGGTGCCGGTGGTGGGAGCCGTCGTGCAGCTCTGGCCGCCGAGCGTCAGCGTCAGCGGCTCACCGCTCAGCGGGCTTCCGTTGCCCATCGCGAGATGGCCGGTCAGGTTCGCCGTCGACCCGTACGCGGCCTCGGTGTCGCCGACGTACGTCGTCTCCGTCGGGCTCGCGACCGTGCCGGTCGCGCCCGGGGGCGGCGCGCTGACCGACACCGAGCTGTCGCCGGTCGAGCCGAGGATGTTCGCGCCCGTGTCGCCGAGGTACTGCGCGCGCACGACGTCGTTCCCGACGGGAAGGCCGGCGACGCCGGAGAGCTGCGCGGTCCCGTTCGCGTCGAGCGTTCCCGAGCCCTCGAGCTGCACGTTCGTCGAGTCGGGGCCGGCGAAGAACTGCACGATCCCGCCGGGCGGCGGCGGCGTCTGCGTCGCGGTCTCGAGCACGTGCGCGGTGAGCGTCGTCGCGTTTCCGAAGGTGATCGAGCTCGGGCTCGCGCCGATGCTCGTGCTCGTCGCGATCGCGATGGGGGAGGGGACGACGGTGAGCGGCAGCTGGCCGGAGATCCCCTGGTCGACCGGGTCGCCCGTGTACGAGGCGATGACGATGTAGTCGCCGGCGACGAAGCCGTTGTACGAGAACGTGATCGATCCGGTGCCGTCGAGCTCCTGCGACCAGAAGTGCGACTGCGCGCTCGGCGCGGCCGTCGGGCCGGCGGAGAACTCGACCGAGCCGGTGGCGACGGTGCCGAGCGGGTTCCCGTTCATGTCGACGGGCGTGATGTGCACGTGGAAGGTGACGCTCTGGCCGACGACGAGCGAGGTCGGGTTCTCGGTGAACGTCATCTGCGTCGTGTGCTGCGCCGTGCTCTCGATGACCACCTGCGTGCCCGACGGCGAGCCCGAGTTCGTGAAGAGCGACGTGTCGGCGCTCACGAACGTCGCGGTTATCGTGAACGTGCCCGCCGGCAGGCTGTTGTCGCCGAGCGTCGCCGTGCCCGAGCTCGGCAGGGTGACGGGGCTCCCGATCGGGAAGCGCTGCAGCTGGCCGTTGACGAGGTAGTTCGAGTAGAAGGAGACCGTTCCGGCGGGCGCGCCGTTCGCGCAGCCCGCTCCGGCGGTGACGGTCGCGCTGTACACGATCGTCGTGCCGGCGGGCGCCGTCGAGGGCGTCGCGGTCGGGACGGACACGCTCGTCGTGCAGGCGGCGAGGCTCGTCGCGCCCGCGCCCGCCGCTCCGCCGAAGAGGACGGCGCATCCCGCGGCCGAGGCAGCCGCAAGGAGGAGTGCGCGCCGGAGCGCGCTCGTGGATGTCGCCGCAGAGGACATCGATGCCGCGCGACGGATGCTAGCCGCTTCGGCGGACGCTAGATCCCTGAAGCGAGGGTTCTTACCGGATTCATCCGGCGCTCCAGGTGAAGTCGATCACCGCCGAGCGGCCCTGGTCGGCGTTGCCCGCCGTCGTCGGCAGGAAGAGCTCGACGACGTACTGCACCGTCTGGCCGGGGTTGAGCGTCGTCAGGACGTTGTTGCCGAACCAGCTCGTGACCGTCGGCAGCGGCGGCGTCGGCGCGCCGCCGGACGGGTCGTACACGTCCATCTGCAGGTCCTGCCACAGGTGGTTGTTGTTCGCGCCGCTCGCCTTGAACGAGAGCGTGAAGGGCGAGCCGCTCGTGTTCTGGATCGTGAACGTCTCGCTGACCGAGTCCCCGGGCGAGGCGTTCGAGATCGAGAGGGTGCAGCCGGAGAGGTTGCTGTCGACCGAGAGGCCGGGCGTGCCGCAGCCGCCGGCGGCGCAGCTGCCGCCGGTGCAGCCCGTCCCGCCGCCGCCGCCACCTCCTCCGCCGCCGCCGCCGGTCGTCGTCGTCGAGGCGGTGGTGGCGGGAGCAACCGTCGTCGTCGGCCGGATCGCCGTCGTCGTCGGCGGCGGTGGTGGGGGGGGTTGGGTCGTCGTCGTCGCCGCCGGCGGCGCCTGCGTCGTCGTCGTCCCGCTCCCGCCGCCTCCGCCGCCTCCACGCCCGCCGAAGCCCTGGTTCGCCGGCGGCGGGATGCTGCCCGGCGTCGGCGGAGGAGGCGGTGTGATGCCCGGGTTGTTGCCGTTGTCGGGCGGCGGGGTGGGGCCGGTCGGAGGCGCCCCGGTGAAGGTGAAGCTGCTGATCGTCCCGCCGCCCGCGGTCGCGAAGAGCGGGATCTGCGAGGGGTGCGCCCCGGGCGCGAGGACGTCGTGGCCCGCGCCGATCAGCGCGAAGTGGCCGACGGTCGCGGGGACGAAGCCGCCGAGGTCGCCGATCTTCTCGTAGCGGAGGAACGCCGCGTCGAGCGTCGCCGCCATGATCACGCCCTGCTCGAGCGGCGCGAGAACAGCCGTCTTCCCGTCGGCGCCGACGAGCGGCCCCTCGTAGTCGAGCCGGATCGGATAGGTGACGGGGTTCGGCCGCGCGATCGTCGGGGCCGCATGCGCGAGCGCGGGCGCGGCGAGCGCGCAAGCGGCCGCGGCGAGGAGGGCGAGCCGTCTCACGGCCCGGCCCTGCGCCGCGCGAGCGCGACGCGCGCCCAGAAGGTGCCGAGGAGGAGCGCGGTGCAGAGCAGGCCGAGCGCGACGTAGATGCTCACGATCCGCCCGGTCACGTTCGTGTCGTCCTCGAGGGCGGCGCCGAGAACGGCGTCGGGCTGATGGTCGACGACGAGACGGCCGAGCTTCTCGCGGTGGTCTGCCCAGTCGTAGCGGGTGACGATGGCGCCGCCGCCGATGAGCGTCTGCGCGACGACGGGCTCGATCGGCTTCGGGTCGAACCTCGCCGTCGTCGCGATCGGGTCGCCGAGGCTGTCGTAGGCGGTGAGCTCGACGCCCACCTCCTCGGCGATCCGGCCGAGGACGTCGGCGAGGGGCGTCATCGCGAGCACCGCGCCGACCGGCCTGCCGGCGAGGACGAGCGGGCCGACCGTGAGGAGCGTCGGGCCGCTGCGATAGATGACGACCTCGCTGAGCCTGCCGCCGCGCACGCCGTGCGCGCCGGCGAGCGAGAGCTGCAGCGCCTTCAGCCCCTTGCGCGATGCGACCGGCGCCGGGGCGCCCTTCGCCCGGACGGCGAGGAGGACGCGCCCGTCGGGCTCGACGACGTCGACCATCGGCACGTTCGAGTTCGCCTGCAGCGGCGTCACGAGCCGGTTCAGGGCCGGCCCGTCGCGGTTCGCGAGCGCCTGCGCGACGCCCTGCGTGAACTCGACCGCGCGGACGACGTTGAGCTGCTCCGCCTCGATCCCGACGAGTGCGGCGTCGGCGCCCGCGCCGGCCTGCACGAGGCGCGCGTCGAGCTGCGCGCGCGCGTCGGCGGTGGCGCGCTGCCCGGCGAAGAGAACCGTCAGGACGGCGACGGCGATCCCGACGAGGAGATGGAGCTCGCGCCGCATGTACCAGCGCGGCGGCCGCTCCGGCTGCGCCGTCCGGCCCTCCTCGGGCCACGTGCGCCAGGGCTCCTCGGTAACGGCCACCGGTCTCCTAGAAGTCGCCGCTCGAGCCCACCGTGCAGGTCGGGCTGCTCGTGCTCGAGCAGGGGCCCTCGCTCGTGTTCGCGGTCGCGACCGCGCCGGTGCCCGCCGGGGTGAACGTCCCCGCGCCGCTGACGGCGGTCGTGCTGGAGCTGCCGGCGAGCGTGATCGTGATCGTCGAGCTCCCGCTGCCGGTGACCACCGACGTGCCGAAGCTCTTGGCCTTGTTGACGGAGAGGGAGCCGCCGCCGATCGACCCGAACGACCCGGCCGTGCCGCACGCGCCGCCGACGACGATCGTGTTCGTCGTCGCGCACGCCTCGACGTCGACGGTCGAGCCGACGTTCACCGCCTGGTTGTACGTGATGACGATCTGGTCGCCGGTCTCCATCTTCCCGGCGGTGCCTCCGGTGCCGTTGTTCAGCGCGATGCTCTGCACGACGAGGATGCGCACGCCGGCGAAGGTGACGTAGTCGGTCGTCCAGTTGCCGTCGACGGAGTTGATCTCGAAGCACCACCAGTTGGAGAGGTTGCTGCCGGTGACCGAGGCCGTGTTCGCGCCCGCGGCCGGCGTCGAGAACGAGCCATAGGAGCCGCTTCCCGCGCTCGGGCAGCTCGCGCTCCCGCCGCTGCCGCCGTTCGCGTACTGGAGCGTCTGGCTCGTGACCGGCGGGTTCGCGCCGGCCGTCCAGTTGAGCGTCGCGGTCGAGTACGAGCCCGAGGTCGACGGGCTGCTGCTCGTGCCGCTCGGCTTCGGCACCCAGCCGCCGGTGAGGATGTTCCCCGGGTTCTCGACGACGGCGTTGAAGATCGCGAAGGTGCCCGTCACCTGCCCGAAGGCGAGCGTGCCCCCCGCGAGGAGCAGGAGGAGGGCTGCGGCGGCGGCCCAGGTGCGGGCCCGGCGGTTCACACCGACTGGCCTCGAGCGCGGTCCTGCCAGATCTCGTAGAGCGTGATCGCTCCGAGCAGGATCGCGGGGATGACGAGCAGGAGCAGACGCGCGAGCGTGGACTGGAGGTACACGAGCGCGTACCCGACCGACGGCAGGTGGAAGCGGGCGATCCAGCCGGTCCCGACGGCGGGCACGCGCCAGTCGTCGGGGGTGCCGTTGGCATCGCCCTTGGTGATGAAGTACTCACCGGTCGCTGCGTGGCCGATCTGGTAGACGCGGTGCGTGACCTTCTCGTTCGGGTCGCCCGGCTTGCTGAACACGATGACGTCCCCGACCTTGACCTTCGTCGACGGGATCTTCGTGTAGAAGACGATCGATCCCGTCGGGATGGTGGGGGACATCGAGCCGGACCGGACGATGAGCGCCTGGTAGGGCAGGAAGCGCGGCCCGATCGTGATCGCGACGAGGCCGAGCACGACGAGCCCGGCTGCGATCATCACGACCCAGGCGACGACCCTGCCCACGATCCCGAGCCCGGAGCGGCCCGGCGAATCGCTTGCATGGCTGTCCTGCGGCGTCGTCTGCGGCGACGTCGTCATCTCGACCCTCATTATGTTCTGTCCGGCGGTCAACGTCCCTCTCACTGCAGGTACCAGTAGAGGGCGAACGTCGGCGTCTGGCCCTCGAGCCCGAGCGCTGCGTTCTGCGGCTCGGCGACGGCGACCTGGAAGTAGCGGGTCGCGCCGGCGGCGATGGATCCGAGCGAGAGCGCGCTCGTTTGCGGGTTGTAGTTCGACCAGAACTGCTCGAAGGAGTTGTCCTGGAAGGTGCAGGCGGCCGACGTGCTCGCCGGCCAGACGCAGGAGGACAGATTCGTGTACGTCCGCGGGCTGCCG
>JAGWRZ010000150.1 GCA_028876365.1 Acidobacteriota bacterium
CAACGCGCACAACGACTTCTTCCAGGAAGTGGCCAAGTTCCGGGCGGCCCGCCGGCTGTGGGCGCGGATCATGAAGGAGCGCTTCGGCGCGACGAACCCGAAGGCGCAGACGCTCCGCTTTCACGCACAGACGGGCGGATCGACGCTGACGGCGCAGCAGCCGGAGACGAACATCGTGCGCGTCGCCGTCCAGGCATTGGCCGCGATCGCGGGCGGCGCGCAGTCGCTGCACACGAACGCGTTCGACGAGGCGCTCGCGCTCCCGACGGAGAGCTCGGCGCGCATCGCGCTGCGCACGCAGCAGATCCTCGCCGCCGAGGCGGGGACCACCGACACCGCCGACCCGCTCGGCGGCGCGTACTACATCGAGGCGCTCACCTCCGAGCTCGAGGCGCGCGCGTGGGAGCTGATCGAGCGCATCGACGAGCTCGGGGGCGCGGTCGAAGCGGTCGAGCAGGGCTTCGTCCAGGGGGAGATCGAGCAGTCCGCCTTCGCCTGGCAGCAGCAGGTGGAGCGGGGCGAGCGGGTCATCGTCGGCGTCAACCGCTACCAGGAGGATGAAGCAGGGGAGCAGGTCGAGCTCCAGCGCATCGACCCCGACGCCGAACGGCGCCAGCGGGAGCGGACCGCGCGCGTGCGCGCGGAGCGGAACGCGGACGCGGCGGAGGATGCGCTCGAGGCGGTGCGGGTCGCCGCCCGAGGCGATCGGAACCTCCTTCCCGTGATGCGCGAGGCGCTCCGCGCCCGCTGCACCGTCGGCGAGATCTGCGAGGTGCTCCGCGCCGAGTGGGGCACCTACGACGCGCTTCATTCGCGCGCCTGGCCCCGATAGGCTCCCCCGCACCTACACGCGAAGGGGGAGGGCGTATGAAGAACCTGGCACGCGGTGCGCTCGTCGCGCTTCTGATCCTGCTCGTCGCCGCCTCGGCTGCAGGGGCGAAGCCGAAGCCGAAGCACAAGCCGAAGCCGGCGGCGCCGGCGGCGCACCTGTTCGTGATCATGCTCGAGAACCACTCCAAGTCGAGCGTGCTCGGCGACCAGAACGCGCCGTACATCAACTCGCTCGCACAGTCGTACGCGGTCGCCGAGAACTATTACGGCGTCACCCATCCGAGCGAGCCGAACTACGTCGCCGCGATCTCCGGCTCGAACTGGTTCGTCAACGACGACAACCCGGCGAACCGCTTCAACCATACGAACATCGTCGACCAGCTCGAGGCGAAGAAGCTCACCTGGGGCGCGTACATGGAGTCGATGCCGTCGGTCGGGTACACCGGAGACTTCTGGCCGAGCTCGGGCAGCCCGCTGTACGCCTCGAAGCACGACCCGTTCGTCCTCTTCGACGACATCCGGTCGAGCCCGACGCGCCTCGCGCGCATCAAGCCCTACACGGATCTCGCAACCGACCTGCAGAAGATCTCGACGACGCCGAACTTCGTCTGGATCTCGCCGAACCAGTGCCACGACATGCACGGCGGCGTCTACAGCGCGGTCGCTCCGGACGGATCTGACGGGACGCCGTGCCCGTACGGCTCGACGAAGGACGACACGAACGACGCGGCGCTCAAGCAGAAGGCGGACGCATTCGTGAAGGGCGCGGTGACGGAGATCATGGCGAGCCCGGCGTGGAAGTCGGGTCTCGCGGCGATCTTCATCATCACCGACGAGAACGACTTCACGAACAACGCCGCGACCGACGGCTGGGAGACCGCCGACGGCTGCTGCGACTCGCCGATACTCCCGCCCGGGTACCAGTTCATCGGGTCGAACGGCCAGCCGGACGGCCACGTGTGGGCCGGCGGGACATACGGCGGCGGGCTCATCCCCGCGGTGATCGTGACGAACAAGGGGCGCACCGGCGGCTACCAGTCCCAGGTGCCCTACAACCACTACTCGCTGCTCGCGACGGTCGAGACCGTGTTCGGCCTCGGCTACCTCGCGAACGCGTCCGACCGGCAGCAGGTGCAGCCGATGACGGAGTTCCTCACGAAATAGGGAGACGCGGCTCCGGCGCCTCCGTCACGCGGAGGCGCCGGAGTACCGTCGCAGCCCGAACCGCCAGAACCAGCGGGTGAAGGCGACCGCCGCGAGGGCGAAGCCGAACGCGACGGCGGCGGTCGTCCAGTGCAGACGGTGCGTCAGCGCCTGCGCCGGGACGGTGACGGCGAAACCGACCGGCACGAGGTAGGTCATGGAGTACCGCAGCCAGCCGGGATAGATGCCGATCGGCCAGCGTCCCGTCTGGTACATCCCCTCGAAGAGCTCGGACAGGAACCACATGTTCACGACCCAGAACGCCCCGGTCGCGAGCACGAGCCAGAAGCAGTAGAGGAGCACCACGCCGAGGGCGAGCAGGGCGGCGAACGCGAGCGCATGACCTGCGCCGATCGACCGGTGGATCCGCGACAGGCCGACGCCGACGACGATCGCGCCGGAGACGACGTCGACCGCCTGCCAGATGTTCAGCGTGCGCACCGAGACGATCAGCTGCGAGTCCTGCGGCTTCGTCAGCGCGAAGTCGAGCTTGCCGTCGCGCACCTCGTCGGCGATGCGCTCCATGTTCGGCTGGATGGCCGCGTGGACGACGCCGCCGAGGAGGATCTGCACGCCGAGGATCACGAGCAGCTGCGACTCGTCCCAGCCGTTCAGGGTCGTCGTGTGCGAGTAGACGAGGGAGAGCACCGCGATGCCGACCGCGACGGCGAGCAGGGACTGGAACGCGGCGATGAAGAAGTTCGCGCGGTACTGCATCTCGTTCATCACGCCGAGCCGGAAGAACGTGCCGACGAGGCGCAGCATCAGTTCCCCACCGCGGTGTACTGCCGCAGGGCGATGCGCCACGCGCCGAAGACGACCGTGCCCATCACCGCCGTCCAGAGCGCCTGCATCCCGAGGCCGCCGAGAAGCGACGCGGCCGGCATGTTCCCGACGAGCGCCTCGATCGGGAAGTAGAACGTCCACTTGAACGGGAGCCACGCGGCGAGCACCTGCGCCCAGTGCGGCATGAGCGGCAGCGGCAGGAGCCGGCCGGAGAGCAGGAGCTCCGCGAGGAACCAGACCTGGAAGATCGCGGCGACGCGCGTCGTCCAGAACGTGATCA
>JAGWRZ010000151.1 GCA_028876365.1 Acidobacteriota bacterium
ACGGGGACGGAGACGGCGCGCGCGACGGTCAGCTGATCGGCGGGGCTCACGACGGGAGACAATACGGCCCGCCGATGTTCGACAAGGTCGTGGTCGCCAACCGCGGTGAGATCGCCGTCCGCATCTTCCGGACGCTGCGGGAGCTCGGCGTGGGCTCGGTCGCCGTCTACTCCGAGGCGGACCGGGGATCCCTCCATGCCGCCTACGCGGACGAGGCTTTCCTCGTCGAGGGCTATCTCGCGATCGACGCGCTCCTGGACGCTGCGCTCCGCGCGGGCGCGCAGGCGGTTCATCCCGGGTACGGGTTCCTCGCGGAGAACGCGCAGTTCGCGCGTGCGGTGCAGAACGCCGGGCTCGCGTGGATCGGCCCGCCGCCCGAGGCGATCGAGCTGATGGGAGAGAAGACGCGCGCACGCACGGCGATGCAGGCGGCCGGCGTCCCGATCATCCCCGGCACGACCGAGCCCGTGCAGTCGGTGGAAGAGCTGCGCGCGCTCGGCGAGTCCATCGGCTACCCGCTGCTGATCAAGGCGGCCGCCGGCGGCGGGGGGAAGGGGATGGAGGTCGTCGCGGGCCCGGGCGAAGCGAAGCGCGCATTCGAGACGGCACGCCGCCAGGGCCAGGCGTACTTCGCGAACCCGGACGTCTACGTCGAGAAGCTCATCGTCGACCCGCGTCACGTCGAGGTGCAGATCCTCGCCGACTCGTTCGGCAACGTCGTCCATCTCGGAGAGCGCGACTGCACGATCCAGCGCCGGCATCAGAAGCTCGTCGAGGAGACGCCGTCTCCGGCGGTCGACGACGCGCTGCGCGAACGCATCGGCTCGATCGGCGTGGAAGCTGCGCGCGCCGCCGGCTACGCCTCGGCCGGGACGATCGAAGGCCTGCTCACCGCCGACGGCGAGTACTTCTTCATGGAGATGAACACGCGCATTCAGGTCGAGCACACCGTGACGGAGCTCGTCACCGGGATCGACCTCGTGCGTGCGCAGGTGCTGATCGCGCTCGGTGAGCCTCTCCCGTTCACGCAGGAGGAGATCGTGCTGCGCGGCCACGCGATCGAGTGCCGCATCAACGCAGAAGACGCGGCGCGCGGCTTCCTGCCGACGCCGGGCCTCGTCGTCGCGTACCGCGAGCCGTCCGGCCCGGGCGTCCGCGTCGACTCGGGTGTCGACGCGGGCCGAGAGGTGTCGGCGGCGTACGACCCGATGATCTCGAAGCTCATCGTCCACGGCGAGAACCGCGAGCACGCGCGGCGGCGGATGCTGCGGGCGCTCGGCGAGTACGTGATCGAGGGGCCGACGACGCTCATTCCCTTTCACACGGCTCTGCTCGAGCACGACTGCTTCATCCGCGGCGAGACCTGTGCAGGCATCGTCGAATCGCTGAGCGTCGAGGACGGAGGCCCGCGGCGGGCGCTCGAGGCCCCCGGCCGCACCGTGGACGACGTCCGGACGGTTGAGGTGGACGGGCGGCGCTTCCAGGTGCGCATCGCCGAGCCGGAGGCGCCGTGGCTCGCGCTCGCCCGGCGCCGGCGCGAGCGCGAGCGAGCCGGGGGCCACGGCGGGAGCGACGTCGTCGTGTCGCCGATGCAGGGGACCGTGCTCTCGGTGTCGGTTGCCGACGGCGACGCGGTGGAGGCCGGCGCCCTCATCTGCATCGTCGAGGCGATGAAGATGGAGAACGAGGTGCATGCGCATCGAGCGGGCACGATCTCCGAGCTGTCGGTCGCGCCGGGGCGACCCGTCGCGACGGGTCAGGTGATCTGCGTCATCGCGGACTGACGAGGCCCGCGTCATAGGCGGCGATGACCGCCTGCACGCGATCGCGCACGTGCAGCTTGCGCAGGATCGACGACACGTGGGTCTTCACGGTCGTCTCGCTGAGGAAGAGCCGCTCGGCGAGCTCGGCGTTCGAGAGGCCGGTCGCGAGCAGCCGCAGGATCTCCTTCTCCCGGTCCGTGAGCTCGTCCAGCGACCGCCCCTTCGGAGGCTCCGCGAACCGGGTCAGAAGCCGCTCGGTCGCGGCCGGCCCGAAGAGCGAGTTGCCGGCGGCGACGACGCGGATCGCGTCCACGAGCTCCGCAGGCTCGACGTCCTTCAGCAGGAAGCCGCTCGCGCCCGCGCGGATCGCTGCGTAGACGTACTCGTCGAGGTCGAATGTCGTCAGCACCAGCACCCGCGCGTGCGTCCCCGACTCGACGAGCCGGCGCGTCGCCTCGACGCCGTCGAGATTCGGCATGCGCACGTCCATGAGGACGACGTCGGGGTCGAGCTCGCGCGTGAGCTCGATCGCCTGCGCGCCGTCGGACGCCTCGCCGACGAGCTCGAGGTCGGGACGCTCCTCGATCACCATGCGAAAGCCGCTGCGCACGAGCGGCTGGTCGTCCGCGATGATGACCCTGATCACAGCGGGAATCTCGCGGCGACGGCGAAACCGCCCGTGTTCGCGGGGCCGGCCTCGAGCGACCCGCCGAAGGCGGTGACACGCTCGCGCATGCCGATCAGCCCGTGCCCTCCGTTCCTGCCGCCGTTGACGACGCCTTCGCCGTCGTCGCGAACCTCGACGTCGAGCTCGTCGTCGCGGTAGCGCACGGCAACGTCGGCGCGCGTCGCGTTCGCGTGCTTGAGCGTGTTCGTCAGCGCTTCCTGCACGACGCGATAGGCCGAGAGATCGACGCCGGCGGGAAGCGTACGGCGCGCACCCTCGACGCTCACCGAGACCGCGAGCCCGGCGGCGCGAACCCGCTCGACGAGATCGTCGAGGCGGTCGAGCCCCGGTCGCGGCGCGTAGTCGGCGCCGTCCTCGCGCACGGCGCCGAGGAGGCGCCGGAGCTCCGCGAGCGCGGTGCGCCCGCTCCCCTCGATCGCTCGCAGCGCTTCGCGCGCACGCTCCGGTCGGGACTCGAAGACGTCGTTCGCGGCGGCCGCCTGCACGACCATGACGCTGACGTTGTGCGCAATCACGTCGTGCAGCTCGCGCGCGATGCGCGCCTGTTCCTCCGCGACGGCGCGCGCACGCTCGGCCTCCTGCTCGCGTTCGAGCCGCTCGGCGCGTTCCTCGAGCGCCCGCGTGTAGGCGCGACGCGTTCCGAGGTTGTCCCCGACCACCCACGCTCCCACGAGCAGGATGAGATCGCTGAACGTTCGGCCGAAGTCGCCGAGGGCGAGCGTGGCCAATGTCGACGCCGCGGCGGCGGCTGCAACCGGCGTGGCACCGACGCCGCGCGGCAGGTTGGCCGCGACCGTGTAGACCGCGACCATCGTCGCGATCGGGGGCCACGCCGAACCGAAGACGGCCTCGGCGATCCAGGCGGCGGTGATGACGCCGAGAACGGTGCGCGGGTACCGGCGCCGGACGAGCAGGGGCAGGGCCTGCGCGAGCGCGAGCGGGACGGCGCCGTCCCAGTGGTGCTGCCGGGAGGCGTGCGCGACGTACGCCGCTCCGAGCGCGAGCGCAAGGACGACGTCGGCGAGGGTCGGGTGGCGCCGGAGCCAGTTCCAGACCATGGTTCAGGTTAGGCGCATCCGCATCGGACGCGAGGACGGTTTCCGCTCCTCCGAAAGAAGGAGGGCTCTCTACTCGGCGATCCGGAAGCCGGCCCACACGCCGGCGACCCCGCCGAGGCCGCTGAAGAGGAGCGACTCGAGCCCGAACGAGCTCGCGCCCCAGAGCATCGGGACGAAACCGCCGAGGATGAGCCCCAAGGTCGCGCACATGCCGATGGCGCCGCGTCCCATCATGGGGAACTGATCGGCACGAAGGCGGTCAGTCGTTAGAGTCGCCCGCGGCTTGGATCTTTACGAGTACCAGGGCAAGGAGCTCTTCCGCCGCGTCGGCATCCCCGTCTCGGACGGGCGGAGAGCCGATTCGCCGCAGGAGGCGCGCGCCGCCGCGCAGGAGCTCGGCGGCCAGGTCGTCGTCAAGGCGCAGGTGCTGACGGGCGGCCGCGGCAAGGCGGGCGGCATCCAGCTCGCCACCGGCGCGGATGAGGCGGAGCAGAAGGCGAAGGAGGTCCTCGGCCTCGACATCCGCGGCCACGTCGTCCGCCGGCTCTGGATCGAGAAGGCATCCGACATCGAGCGCGAGTACTACCTCTCGATCACGCTCGACCGCGGCGCGAAGAAGCCGCTCTTCATGTTCACGACGCAGGGCGGGATGGAGATCGAGCAGATCGCGGAGGAGACCCCGGACGCGCTCGTCCGGCTGCACGTCGATCCGTCCGAGGGATTCCAGCCGTGGGTCGCGCGACGCCTGATCTACGGCGGCGGCGTGACCGATCCGTCCGAGCAGAAGCAGATCGCGTCCATCGTCGAGAAGCTGTACAGGGCATTCGTCGAGTTCGACGCGACGCTGTGCGAGATCAACCCGCTCATCGTCACGCCCGACGGCACGGTGAAGGCGCTCGACTCGAAGTTCACGGTCGACGACAACTCGCTCTTCCGCCATCCCGACATCGCGGAGATGCGCGACACGACCGCAGCCGATCCGCTCGAGACGTTCGCGCGCCAGAAGGGCGTGACGTACGTGAAGCTCGACGGGAACGTCGGCATCTGCGGCAACGGCGCCGGCCTCGCGATGTCGACCGTCGACGTCGTCGCGCACGTAGGCGGCAAGCCGGCGAACTTCTGCGACCTCGGCGGCGGCGGCTCGGCGGAGGGCGTCGTCGACGCGCTCGAGGTGATCACGCGCGACCCGCAGGTGAAGTCGATCTTCTTCAACATCTTCGGCGGCATCACGCGCTGCGACGAAGTGGCGCGCGGTATCGTGAGCGCGCTCGCCGGCGACGAGATGCGCAAGGTGCCGATGGTCGTGCGTCTGACCGGCACCAACGAGAAAGAGGGACGCGCCGTGCTCGCGCAGGGCGGGTTCAACCCGGTCGAGACGATGGACGAAGGTGCGCGCATGGTCGTCGAGCTGGCGCAGGGGGTTTGAGGAAGATGTCGATCTTTTTGCACAAGGATAGCAAGGTGATCGTCCAGGGGATCACCGGGCGCGAAGGCGCCTTCCACACCGGGCGCATGACGCAGTACGGGACCAAGATCGTCGGCGGCGTGACGCCGGGCAAAGGCGGGACCAAAGACGAGCACGGCCATCCGGTCTTCGACACGGTCGCGCAGGCCGCCGCGGCCACCGGCGCCACCGTCTCCGTGCTCTTCGTGCCGCCGCCGTTCGCGGCCGATGCGCTCTGGGAGGCGCACGCCGCCGGCATCGAGCTTGCCGTCTGCATCGCCGAGGGCATTCCGGTCGTCGACATGCTCAAGGTCGTCAACACGACGCCCGGCATGCGCATCATCGGCCCCAA
>JAGWRZ010000152.1 GCA_028876365.1 Acidobacteriota bacterium
CAGGACGGCGCCGAGCGAGGCGCCCGAGAGCAGGAGGCCGCCCACGAGGAGCAGGAAGATCCCGAGGATGGTCGAGCCGGTCACGCCGATCGCGACACCGACGGCGCCGCCGAGCGCCTGGCCGAGATAGCCGCCCTGGTCGCGGCCGAGCGCGATCATCAGCCCGAAGAAGAGGACGACGAGGCCTGCGCGGAACGGACGCACGTCGACGAGAGCGCTCCGCGCGACCATGAGCGACCCGAGCGCCACGAGGAGGACGGGCAGCACCCACGACGCGCCGCCGACGAGATCCTCGAAGCCGTGGACGAGCGCGCGGCCGACATACCCGCCGTTCCAGCCGGCATAGCGGACGCTGCCGAGGAAGGCCCCGAAGGCCACGAGGCCGAGGCCCCAGAGCTCGGGGTATCTCTGGACGAGGCCGCGCGGCAGCCCGCGCCGCCTCCGCTTCTTCGGACGCGCCATGGGCGCGTTCTTCGCCCTTCCTAGGCGGATACCTCCGCCACGGCCATGCCGTAGTAGGTCGGGGCGGCGTAGGCGAGGAGCTCGGCACTCGCCCCCTCTCCGAGCGCGCCCTGGAGAACGAGGAGCTGCCAGAGCGAGTCCGCCTTCGCGGGCCCGGCGTGCAGGGCGAGCGGACGGAAGTCGAGCCGCGGTGAACCGAGGATCTCGAGCAGCGCTTCGTCGTAGCGCGCCGCGGCGGGATCGAACCCGTACGGGCCCCCGGCGTCGTGCGCGTGGCCGTTGTCCGCGCTCGCGACGAGGGCGACGCGACCCTCGAGCGCCGCGATCGCCTCGCCGAGGCGCAGGTGCGCGTCGAGGGGCAGGTCGCGCGCCGGGGAGACGACGACGACCTTCCGCGCACGCATGAACCCGAGCGGGACCTCCGTCCCCCAGTCGAGCGGCATCTCGGCGCCGGCCGGGTCGTTGCCGCCGTACGAGACGCCGAGGATCGGGAGACCGGAGGCGAGGAGCGCCGAGGCCGCTTCCCGGTCTGTCTCCCACTCCCCCACTCGCCCGGACGTGACGACCGCGAAGTGCCCTTCGACGTGGACGTTGTGCGGCGTGACGACGACCGCGACGTCGGGCGCGGCGGCGTCGAAGCGGCGGCCGAGCTCCTCCATCGCCGCGCGGAGCCGCGGATCGAGGCCCACGTCGCCGTGCGGCGCGATCGCCGCGAACACGATCACGCGCGTTTCACGGCAGCGTCGCGATCCGCTCGATCAGCAGCTCGAGGAAGCGCGGCGCGTCGACGTCGACGCCGACGTGCGCGTTCCGCGGCCCGCCGGTGACGAGCCAACGGTCGACGACCGTGCGGCCGTCGCACAGCCGCGACGAGGTCTCGATGCCGACGTTGCAGTGCACGGTCGTGACGAGCGTCGGGTCGATGACGTGCGCGACCGCCATGGCGTCGTGGATGGGCGAGCCGTCGAAGCCGTAGCGGCGCTCGTGAAAGACCTGGAAGAAGTCGGACAGCTCCGCCACCACGCGCCCGGCGCTTCCCCGGCCGCGCAGCCGGTCGGCGTGCTCCCGGGTGAAGAGCGCCTTGTGCGTGACATCGAGGCCGATCATCGTGATCGGGACGCCGCTGCCGAACACGATCGCCGCCGCCTCGGGGTCGACGAAGGCATTGAACTCGGCCGCCGGCGTGATGTTCCCCTCCCCGATCGCGCCGCCCATCCACACGATGCGCTCGATGGCGACGCCGCGCTCGACGAGCCGCGCGACGTTCGTCAGCGGCCCCGTCGGGACGAGGACGACGCCGGGCTCGAGCCACTCGGCCGGATCGTCGCGCGAGGGCTCGGTCGAGGGCTCGGGGAGATCCGGCCCGTCGAGCCCGCTCTCGCCGTGCACGTGCGGCGCGGTGCGCAGCGGCCGCCGCAGCGGCGCGTCGGCGCCCGAGACGACGGGGATGTCGGCACGACCGGCGAGCTCGAGCACCTTGAGCGCGTTGCGCGTCGTCTTGTCGACTGTCTGGTTGCCGGCGACGGTGACGATCCCCCGCAGCTCCACCTCCGGCGAGGCGAGCGCGAGCAGGATCGCGATCGCGTCGTCGTGCCCCGGGTCGCAGTCGATCACGATCGGCGTGCTCACGTTCCCTGCCGCCTTTCGCTCCCGTCTTCCAGCACACCCGTCACAGCAGCGCGTCCACCTGATCCTTCGTCGGCATCGAGCTCTGCGCGCCGAAGGTCGCCGCGGCGAGCGCGCCGGCGACCGCGGCGCGCCGCAGCGCCTCCTCGTTCGAGCGGCCCTCGAGCACGGAGACGACGAAGCACGCCGTGAACGCATCGCCTGCGCCGGTGCCGTCCACCGCCTGGACGTGCGGCGCTTCCGCGCGCGCGACCTCGATCCCGTCCTCGTACAGCACGGCTCCCTCGGGACCGAGCGTCGTCACGACGACGCCGTCGCGCTGCGGCAGCGTGTCCGCCTCGAAGCGGTTCACGATCGTGACGTCGGCCGCCGGGTACGGACCGCGCGCGGGCGCGGCGTTCAGGAAGAAGCCGTCGGGCGCGAGCTCGGACGCGCGCTCGACCGTCTCGAGCGGGATCTCGAGCTGGCAGAGGACGGCGTCGGTGTCGCCGAGGTCGAGGTCGTCGGGCCGCAGCTCGAGGTTCGCGCCCGGAGCGACGACGATCTCGTTCTCGCCGGCCGCGTCGACGGTGATGAGCGCGACGCCGGTCGGCACCTGCACGCGCTTCAGGCGGTCGAGGCCGACGCCGGCCTCCTTCAACCCGGCGATCGCGAGCTCGGCATGCTCGTCCTCCCCGACGCAGGCGAGCATCTCCACCTGCGCGCCGAGCCGAGCGGCCGCCACCGCCTGGTTTGCGCCCTTGCCGCCGGGAATGCGGGTGAACGCCGCGCCCGTGACCGTCTCACCCGCGCGCGGGAGCCGCTCCACGCGGGCGACGAGGTCGAGATTGATCGACCCGACGACGGTCAGGCGAACGGCCACGCGGGGGAATCTAGGCGACGCTCAGGACGCGAAGGTCCTCGAGCGCCCGCCCGAGCAGGTTCTCACGCAGGTCGAAGAGCCCGGCCCAGAGCGACGAGCGGTCGGGCGCGATCTCCATCCGGGCGGCGTCGGTCAGCCCTTCGAGCGCGCGCACCATCACCGCCAGCTCGAGGTAGGCCTGCGCGACGCGCTCCGCCGGCACGTGCACGCCGGCGCGCGTCAGGATCGGGTCCCAGTCGAGGAGCTCGGCGGTGCCGGGGCCGCCGTACCACGAGCGCCCTTCGAGCGCGTCGGCCTCGAGCTCCAGGAGATAGCGCTCGAGCGGCTCCTCCAGCCCCGTGAGCGCGGTCTCGGCGCGCTCGGCCGCGCGGCGGAGCGCCGCCTGGCGCGCGCCCGCGG
>JAGWRZ010000153.1 GCA_028876365.1 Acidobacteriota bacterium
AAATAGAGGTTCTGGATGAAGTAGACCTCGTCGCCTCCGCCGCGCGTCCGCCGCGCGAGATCGGCGAGCTCCCCGAGCGCGAGCAGATCGTCCGACTCCATCAGGGTCACGCCGTCCTCGAAGTCGAGCCGCTCTCCGCCTTCGATCTTCTCCCTGATCGGGGCGAACGTCTCCAGCGTGTCGAGGACTGCCACCTTCCTACCCCCTACCTCTCTCGATCGACGACCGCATGCGTCAGGGACTCGAGCTCGTCGCGGTGGAGCTGCCCGTTGAGGCATGCCCGAGCGCGCCTAGCGTAGTCGAGCGCGACCTCGCGCGATTGCTCGAGAGCGCCGCTCGCGGCAACCCGCACGAGTGCGCCGTCGACCGGCCCGCCCGCGAGCGCGTCGCGGACGACAGCGTCCCGCTGCGCCGCGAGGAGGAGCGGAAGCGTGGGCGTCCCGTCGCGCAGGTCGGTGCCGGCGATCTTCCCCGTCTCGATCGTCGTTCCCGCGCAGTCGAGCACGTCGTCGACGATCTGGAACGCGACGCCGAGCGCGAGCCCGTAGGGGCCGGGGCCGCCGCCGAGCCGGCACGCCGCCTCGAACAGCTTCCCGGTCTTGAGCGCGCACCGCTCGAGATACGCGTCCACGGTCGTCGACGGATCGTGCGTCTGCATCCGCTGAAGCGCCTCGCCGCGCGCGAGGCAGAGCGTCGCGTCGGCGAGGATGCAGACCGCGTCCGCCTCGCCGGTCGCGGTGAGCTCCGCGAACGCACGTGCGAAGAGATAGTCGCCGGTCGCACGCGCCGCATCGGGCCCGTAGATCGACCACGCTGCAGCCTTCCCGCGGCGGAAGTGAGCGCGGTCGATCAGGTCGTCATGGACGAGCGTCGCCATGTGCACGAGCTCGACCGCGACGCCGGCCGCGATCGAAGGCTCCTCGTTCGCAGGAGTCGAGAGAAAGACGAGCAGCGGCCGGAGGCGTTTGCCGCCGGCGGCGAGCGCCTCGTTCCCGACAGCCGCGACGAGCCCGGGATGCGTCGCCACCGTGCGCGCGAGCCGCTCCTCGATCGCGTCGAGGTAGCGCTCGAGGCCGGGCGCCTCCCGGATCTCCGCCAGGCTCGTCATCGACCAGCCTCTCCCACGTGCAGGGCGACGATACCCCCGGCGAAGCGCCGGAACCGAACGGTCGAGAAGCCGGCGGACTCGAGCAGCGCGGCGAGCGCCTCCGGGCCGGGGAAACGGCGCACGCTCGCAGGCAGGTACGTGTACGCGGAGCCGCCGGGCAGGACTCTGCCGAGAAGCGGGACGATGCGGTCGAACCAGAGACGGTAGAACGGTGCGAGCGCGCCGCGGGGCGTCGTGATCTCGAGGATGCCGATGCGGCCACCGGGACGGAGCACACGTCGAAGCTCACGCAGGCCGGCTTCGAGGTCGTCGACATTGCGCACCCCGAAGCCGACGGTCACCGCGTCGAAGGTCTCGTCGCCGAAGGGGAGAGCGAGCATGTCGCCGCACGTCCACTCGACCTCTCGGGACTTCGCCCGTGCGCGATCGAGCATTCGCTCCGAGAAGTCGAGGCCGACGACGTCGGCGCCGCGGGCGAGCGCGGCGAGCGCGAGATCGCCGGTGCCGCAGCACGCGTCGAGCACCCGATCGCCGGGCCGCACGATCTCGCCGACCGTGATCCGCCGCCAGCGCCGGTCGAGCCCAGCCGTCATCAAGCGGTTCATCGCGTCGTAGAAGGGCGCGATGCGATCGAACATCCGCCGGACACCGTCCGCCGGAAGTCGTCCCGTCTCGACCACTACTGGCCCCATCGCCTGGCGGCCGGGCTCTCGATACCGAGCTGGTCGAGCGCGCGCTGCACGACGAAATCGACGAGATCGTCGACCGTCTCGGCCCCGTGGTAGAAGCCGGGCGCGAGGAAGAGGATCGTCCCGCCCGCCTCGCGCAGCGTCAGCATGTTGCGCAGGTGGATCGCCGACAACGGGGTCTCGCGGGGCATCAGGATCAGCCGCCGCCCCTCCTTGAGCGCGACCGATGCCGCACGGTGGATGAGGTTCTGCATCGCGCCAGAGGCGATCGTTCCCAGCGTTCCCATCGAGCAGGGGCAGATGACGTACGCATCGACTTTCGCCGAGCCTGAGGCGTACGGCGCCTTCCAGTCGCTCGGGTCGTACACGGTCGCGCCGGGCGCATGCTCGAGCAGCCGCGCGAGCGTCTCGTCGCGGGAGAGCTTCGCGTTCCCGTAGAGCTCGGTCGCGAGCACCTCGACGCCGGCCGAGGAGGCGCAGACGCCGATCTCGCAGTCGCCGGCGGCGAGCGCGTGGAGCAGCCGGGCCGCGTACGGGGCGCCGGAGGCGCCGGTGATCCCGAGGAACACGTGCATTCCCCGGGATTCTCGCTGTTATTGCTTGCCCTTGGAGGATTCGAGGAAGATGGCGAGCTGGCGGAGCCGGGCGGTCCCGAGGCTCGCGAACTTCGGCATGGGGGAGCCCGGGTTGACGCAGGACGGGCACTCGAGATGCCTGATCTGGAAGCTGATGCCGAGGTTGCGCGTCCCGATGTTCGTCAGGTCGGGGGCGCCGAGGTTCGACCCGCCGGTCCCGAGATAGGTGTGGCACGCCGTGCACCCCGCGGTTGCGAAGAGCTTCGCGCCGGGCACCGCAGCGGCCGGGAGCTTCTCCGTCTTGACCCACGACGGAACATCTGCGATCACCTCGGAGGCGAGCGCCTCCTTCGCGGTCGCGCCTTTCCAGGTGAGGATCGCCATCGACATGATGGTCAGGACCGCCGCGACCATCGCCACGGGCCGGCGCGAGGGACGCCTCTCCAGCCGGACATCCATGAACGGCAGCGCGAGCAGGAGGATCAGGGCGATGGTGGGAACGCCGATCGTCCCGAGGAACACCGACTCCGGCCACTTGAAGATGCGGAGCAGGTAGAAGAGGAAGTAGAAGTACCAGTCGGGGCGCGGGACGAAGCTGACCGTCCCCGGATCCGCCGGCGGCGCGTACTCGGGGCCGATGACGCCCTTGTGCAGGCCGTCGTGATGCGGCCCGTACGACGTCCACTTCCACAGGACCGCGAGCCCGACGATCACGGCCACGACGACGAGGCTCATCACCGTGTCCTCGAACATCGCGAAGGGGTAGAACGACTTCCCGCGTTCCTTGACGTCCTTCTTGTAGCGCGCGAATCCTGCGCGGCGCAGCTCGAGCGGCGTGGGCTTCTCCTCCGCCATCAGTCCCGTCCTCCGCCGTGCGGCGCAGGCCTCGTCAGCCCCGTGCGGACCGGCGCCGGCTCCTCGACGACCTCACGCCCCGCTGCCTCCTTCGACCACGGCGGCGAGGTGACGCCGAGCCGGATGACGAGGTACAGATGGAGCGTGATGAGCGCGATGATCCCGCCCGGGATGATCAGCATGTGCAGCGAGTAGAAGCGCGACAAGGTGTCGCCGCTGATCTCCTGTCCGCCCCGCAGGAACTGCGCGAGCCACGGTCCGAGGAACGGCGCCGTGCCGTTCAGGTTGATGCCGACGACGCTCGCCCAGTACGCGGTCTGGTCCCACGGCAGCAGGTAGCCGGTGAATCCCTCGGTCAGCCCGAGGACGAGGAGCAGCACGCCGACGATCCAGTTCAGCTCGCGCGGGTACTTGTACGCGCCGAACAGGAAGACGCGGCCCATGTGCAGGAAGAGCAGGATGATGAAGACGCTCGCGCCCCACTTGTGCATGCCGCGTACGAGCCAGCCCATCGTCACGTGATCGGTGATGTTCTGGATCGACGCATAGGCGTCGTGCGGCGACGGCTTGTAGTACATCGCGAGGATCACGCCCGTCAGCGCCTGCACGATGAACGCGGTCAGCGTCGCCGACCCGAGAGTCTGCATCCAGTTCGTGTCCGACGGGACCTTGCGGAAGAGGAAGTAGCGCACACCGCCCACGAGGCCGCTGCGCTCCTCGAGCCAGTCGAGCGGGTAGTTGACCGCCGCGAGCATCTGCTCGCGGCGCACCTGCGCCTTGCTCGGAGCTCGCCGGATCGCCATCAGTAGTGGTGCGGCGGGTTGAGAGGGTAGAACCACTGCTCGGGGCCGTCGACATGCTCACCGGGCCCGGCGAGCTTGTACTTGTAGATCTTCGCCTGCGCGCCGGTGCCGACGACGTGCGACACCGAATATGTGCTGAGCAGGACGAGATGGCCGTTGACGATGTCGAACTGGTAGCGATCGAGCGCACGAACGGGCGGACCGGCGGTGCGGTTGCCCTCCGTGTCGTACTGGCCGCCGTGGCACGGGCAGCCGAAGCCGGCGGGCAGCACGGGCCGCAGGAGGATCTCGCCGTTCTTCGTGTGCTCGATCTCGTTCTTCTCGCCGAGGATCGCTCCCGTCGGGCCGTTCGCCTGCACCGGGCACCCGAGGTGCGCGCAGCGGTTCGAGATGACCGTGAAGCTCGGGACCTGCTTCGAGCCTTGCGCCACGAAGCCGTTGTTGCGGACGAACGCCGTGCGGCGGGAGGTCTCGCCCTCCTTGGGGTCGACCATGAACGTGGCGATGAACCACTTGCCGAGCGGGAACGCGCTGACCGGCCCCATGTCGACCCTGTAGCTCTTCTGGTCGAGGAAGGACGGAAGCAGCGCGAAGCCCGCGACCGGCACGGTGATCACCCCGCCGATGAGGCCGCCGAGGCCGAGCGTGGACGCCTCGAGGAAGCGGCTCCGCGGGAAGCGCTCGCCGGGCTCCGGCCGCGCCATTGCCGCCTCGCCTTCGGCGGCCGGTGGAATCGCCGCCGCCTCCGCCGGCGTCATCTCCCGCACCTCCGCCTGCACGACCGGCGCCTGCCGGCGCATCTCCGAGGTCGCGTCGCGGGCCCAGAGGTAGCCGAAGACGATCGCGATGATCGCACCGGCCGACGCGACCCATTGCGGGTCGACGATCAGCCCTACGAGTGCAACCGCGATGCCGACGGCGAAGCCGAGCGGCCAGATCGTGGGTGCCGGTCCGTGCTCCTCCTGCATCCGGCCATGATTCAACCTGATCGGCCCCTGCTCTGCGAGGCGAACCCGTACTCGGCCCAGCGGCGGTCGACGAGCGCCTTCACCTCCGACGTCATCTCGATCTCCTCCGGCCACGCCCGCGCGCCTTCCTCGGGAAGCTTCGCGGTCGCGTCGATCCCCAGCTTGCCGCTGACGAACTGCCGCTGCGGCGCGTGATCGAGATGATCGGTCGGGCCTTCGCTATGGATCACGTCGCGCGCAGGGTCGACATTCGCCCCCGCGTAGAACAACACCTGCTCGTAGTCGTGCACGTCGACGTCGGCGTCGACGACGACGATGCACTTCGTCAGGCTCAGCATCCCGAGGCCCCAGATCGCGTGCATCACCTTCTGCGCCTGGCCGGGGAACGACTTGCGGATCGACACGATGCAGCAGTTGTGGAACGCGCCGGCGACCGGCAGGTCGTAGTCGACGATCTCGGGAATCGTCGTGCGGACCGCCGGCAGGAAGATGCGCTCGGTCGCCTTGCCGAGCCACGCGTCTTCCTGCGGCGGCTTGCCGACGACGATGGACGGATAGACGGCGCCGCGCCGCATGGTCATCGCGGTGACGTGGAACACGGGGAACGGCTCGGCCGCCGTGTAGTAGCCGGTGTGGTCGCCGAACGGCCCCTCGTCTCCGAGCTCGTCCTTCGCGACGTAGCCCTCGAGGACGATCTCCGCGTGCGCCGGCACTTCGAGATCGACGCTGACGCAGCGTACGAGCTCGACGGGCTCGCCGCGGAGAAACCCTGCGAGCATGAATTCGTCGACATGCTTGGGCAGAGGGGCGCTCGCCGAGTACGCGGTGATCGGATCGAGGCCGAGCGCGACGGCGACCGAGATGCGCCCGTCGCTCGCGAGCCAGTCGGCGCGGCCGTCCTTGTGAATCTGCCAGTGCATGAAGGTCGTCGCACGGTCGATCACCTGCATGCGGTACATGCCGACATTGCGCGTTCCATCGCGCGGATCCCGCGTGATGACGGCCGGAAGCGTGATGAACGGCGCCGCGTCGCCGGGCCAGCAGCGTTGAATCGGCAGCAGTCCGAGGTCGACCTCGTCGCCACGCAGGACGATCTCCTGGCATGCGCCCTTGCGCACCGTGCGCGGCAGCGAGTCGGCGATCGACTTGAGCTTCTGCAGTCCGCGCACCTTCTCGACGAGGCCCGCAGGCGGCTGCATCTCCAGCACGTCGGCGACCTTCCGCGCGACGTCGTCGAGACGCTCGACGCCGAAAGCGAGGCACATGCGGCGCTCGGTCCCGAACTGATTGATGAGGAGCGGGTGCTGCGATCCCTTCGGGCGCTCGAAGAGGAGCGCCGGGCCGCCGGAGCGCACCGTGCGGTCGACGATCTCCGTGATCTCGAGATCGGGGTCGACCTCGACGGAGACACGGGCGAGCTCGCCCTCGCGCTCGAGGAGCGCGATCCAGTCGCGCAGGTCCTTCAGCATCGTTAGCGGCGGTGGCGCAGCCAGTGCGTGAGCTCGCCGAGCGCGATCACGGCGATGAAGATGCAGCCGACGGCGAGCATGACGAGGACGGTCTTCTTGCCCTCTTCGGCGGCGGTCTCCGCGGCGAGCAGGTGCAGCACGGCAGCAATCTACCTCACCGCTCGACCACGAGATCGGCGAAGGACGCCGAGCTCTTCCCGAACTCCCACCAGCCGTGGACGTACGGCTTGACGAACGCGGTGCTGCGCCCGTAGACGAGCGGGATGACTGCGACGCGGTCGGCGATCGCATACCGGTCGGCCTCGTGGAAGCGCTCCAGCCGGCCACGGTCGGAGCGCTCCTGGCGGGCGCGCTCGATGAGCTCGTCGAAGAGCGGATCGGCGAAGCCGCCCTCGTTCGTGCGGCTCGTCGACTGGAAGAGGAGCCGCAGGTAGTACTCGGGATCCGGGTAGCCGGGGAGCCAGCCGGTCACCGAGATACGGGACTCGCCGAGCGGGAGAATCGTGACGCGGCGCCCGAGCGTCGCCTCCCACGAGCCGGCGATCGCGGTGACGATCGCATCCCAGTTCGCGAGCCCGGCGAGCTCGAGGTCCCCGCCGTAGCCGGAGCGCTCGAGATGAGCGCGCGCCGCCTCGGGGTCGTAGCGGAGCGCGATGTCGGGCGTATGCCCCTGGAGGGCCGGCGGGACGACGCCGCCGGTCGCGACGACGAGGTTCGCCGGGCACACGGCCGCGAGCGCGTCGCGATCGATCGCGTGCGCGAGCGCGCGACGCAGCTCGAGGTTGCCCGTGACCGGATCGCCGTGATCGAAGCGGATGTACCCCGACCACGCCGGCGCCCCGATCGACGCATCCGGATGCACGGACCCCGCCGTGAGGTCGGCGAGCCTCGGCGTGTAGCGAACGAGCACCATGTCGAGCGCACCCTCCGAGTACCGGCTGAGAGTGCCGTCGAGCTCCGTCCGGACGAGCTCGACCTCGGAGACGTTGCCCGGACGCGCCGAGCGCCGGCGGAGAACGATGCGATCGTCGCTTCGATCGGCGACCTCGAAGGCTCCGCTGACCACACCGGCCTCGGCGGCGCGGTCGATCGCATGACGCGGTTGCGGGCCGCCGTCGGGCCGGTTCATGACGCTCATGAAGTACGGCGCAGGCGCGCTCAGCCGGAACTCGACCGTGCGATCGTCGAGCGCACGCACGCCCACGGCGCCCCAGTCGTCGTTCTCGCCGAGGTAGGTCGCCTCGCCGTTCTCGAGGACGAAGTAGATGGCGACCGACGAGCCGGGGCTCGCCGGGTCGAGCACGCGCTTGACGCCGAACTCGACATCGTGCGCGGTGAGCGGGACGCCGTCCGACCAGGTCAACCCCTCGCGTAGATGGAAGACGTATCGGAGCCCGTCGTCCGAGATCTCCCATCGCTCCGCGAGAGAGGGCACGATCGTGCGCTCCGGCCACGCCTCGACGAGCCGGTCGAAGAGCTGCATGCACGCCTGGATGTTCGGCCACGCGATCGCCGACTTGGGATCGAGGTCGTTCGGGAGAAAGCTCGTCGCGACGCGCAGCGTCTCGGTCGCCGCGCTCGGCCCCGGCGGCGACCAGTATGCAAACGCGCGTTGATAGGCGTCGTTCGCATCCGCGAAACGCAGCGAGGTGTGCAGCGCGAGAGCGAGCTTGAACAGGACGAGCGCGATCTCCTGCCGCTCGCCGCGCGCCTCGAGCAGCGGCAGGAGCGCGCGGTAGTGCTCGATCGCCTCGTCGAGCGCGTACTCCTGACGGGCGCGATCGCCCGCCCGCAAGAGATATTCGATCGCCTTCTCCTCGTTCTCCGCCGCGAGCCAGTGGTAGGCGAGGAGGCCGAGCACCTCGTCCTCCGCGCCTGCGTACCGGCGCTCGAGCCACTCGGCGGCCCGCCGGTGGAGCGAGGCCCGGGCGGGAGACAGCAGGGTGCGATAGGCCGTTTCCTGAATGAGCGCGTGCCGAAAGCGGTACTCCGGCTGCGGCCATCGCCGGCTCTGCTGCAGGAGCCCGAGACGCTGCAGCTCGTGCAGCGCGTCTCCGGCCTCACCGGCGACCACACCTTCGAGCAGCGGCAGGGCGAACCGCCGACCGAGCGCCGAGGCGGCGGTGAGGACGTCCCGCGAGGACGGCGGAAGGCGGTCGATGCGCGCGAGCAGGACACGCTCGACCGTCTGCGGGACCTCGACGTCGACCGCATGGTCGAAGCGCCAGTCGGTTCCGCTGTGCACGAGCGCGCCGACGTCCGTCAGGGAGCGCACGAGCTCCTCGAGGAAGAACGGGTTTCCTTCCGCCGCGTCGAGCACGCGTCGCTCGAGCTCGTCCGGCAGCGTGCCTTTCCCGACGAGCGCCCACAGGAGCTCGGTTCCGGCGTCGACGAGCGGCGCGAGATCGAGCTCGCGCAGCAGGTGCGGATACTCGCGCGCCGCCGTCTCGCGGAGACCCCAGGAGACGTGATCACGGTCGGGTCGCAGCGAGAGCACGAGCAGCACCGCCGACTCCTCGGCCAAGCCGAGCAGCTGCTGGAGAAGGAGGACGGAGGTGGCGTCGCTCCAGTGGAGGTCTTCGACGGCGACGACGAGCGGTGCCTCTTCCGCGAGTCGCGCGAAGAGCTCGCCGACGACCTCGAATGTCCGCCATTGCAGCGCTTCCGGTGACAGCGCGGCGACGCGTGCCTGCGCGTCCGGCTCGAGCGCGACGCCGAGAAGCGCGCCGAGATACGGATAGACCTCCTCCGCTCTCGCGTCGAAGACCTGCTCGAGCCGGCGGCGAAGACCGACGCGCACGCGCAGCTCCGCGTCGTCGACGCCGGCGCCGATCCATTCCTCGCGCAGGAGATCGCGGAACGGCCAGTACGGAAGCGACTCGCCGTAGGAGACGCACCGGCCCTCGAGCCAGCGGATCCCGGCCGCCTCCGCCGACGCGCGCAGCTCGAGAAGCATCCGGCTCTTGCCGATCCCGGCGTCGCCGCTGACGACGAGGACGCCGCCGCGACCGGCCCCGAGCGCGTCGAGCCCTTCCCGTCCCGCCGCGAGCTCGCGCTCGCGGCCGATGAGCTGCGTCTCGACTCCCGGTAGGCCGCGCTGCCGGCGCGGACCGTGCCGCACGCCCGTGACGGGCCAGGCGCGGACCGCGTGGCTCTTGCCCTTGAGCTCGAGCTCGACCGCGTCACCCCAGTCGAAGACGGCCGCGGCCGCAGCATGGGTGGCGTCGTCGACGAGCACCGTCCCCGGCTCGGCCGCAGCCTGCAGCCGCGCCGCGACGTTGACGGTGTCGCCGAACGCCGCGTACTCGACGCGCTCGCCCGCGCCGATCTCGCCGACGACGACCGGGCCGGTCGCCACGCCGACACGAACCCCGAAGCCGTCGACGCCCCAGCCCCGGAGCACCTCGCGTCCGTACTCCTCCAGCTCCGACACGACGCGCAGCCCCGCACGAAGCGCGCGCTCGACGTCGTCCTCACGAGTCGTCGGTGCGCCGAAGAAGACGAGCACCCCGTCGCCGGCGAGATCCTTGACGTGACCGCCGAGCGCCTCGACCTCGCCGACGATGCGCGCGACCGCCTCGCCGACGACGAGCTTCACGTCCTCGGGATCGAGCCGTTCCGCAAGCGCCGTCGAACCGGCGACGTCCGCGAAAAGCGCCGTCAGCACCCTGCGCTCTTCCCGAACGGCAGTGGAGGCCATGCCGAAAGAATCCAGGGCTAGGGCCGGAGGATCAAGTGCGCCGCGAGCGCTTCGTCCACTGCCTCGTCGCCCACCGCTTCGCGGGCCGCGACCTCGAGCGGCGCCGGATCTCCGCGGAGGCGAAGCGC
>JAGWRZ010000018.1 GCA_028876365.1 Acidobacteriota bacterium
ACAGCCAACGCTCCTCGTGCTCGCGCACGAGGCTCTCGAAGGCATCGGCAACCTGACCGGCGAGCTCCGGCATCGTGGAGGCCAGCCTAGCCCGTCGAGCGGCTTGCACAAGTGGCCGCCCTGGACCCGGTACACGCGTCAAGAACGGGTCCCGACCCGACCCCCCTTACCCGCAATCGATCCTATGCCGGAACCTGTGACGAGACTGTCGTGCGTGCGTGTCAGATGATGATCGGGACGGTGCCGCCGTCGGCGCTCCACGCCGCGCCCGTCACGTAACTCGACCTGGGCGAGCAGAGAAACGCGATCACCGCCGCAATCTCCGCCGGCTGCGCGAGCCGGCCGAGCGGCCTGCCCGCCCCCACCTTCGCGAGCACCGCGTCGCGGTCTCCCTGCTGCTCGGCGAGCCCGCCCTCTCCGAGCCATGCTTCCGTCGCCGTCGGGCCGGGCGTGACCGCATTGCAGCGCACACCGTCCTTCGCGTACAGATCCGCGACGAGCCGCGAGAACGACAGCATCGCCGCCTTCATCACCGAGTAGTCGGGCATCGACGCCGACGGCCGCTTCGCCGCCGTCGAGGAGACGTTCACGATCGTCCCGGCGCCGCGCTCGCGCATCCCCGGCAGCGCAGCCTGCGTCGCACGGATCGCCGTCATCAGGTTGAGCTCGAAGGAGGCCTGCCAGTCGGCATCGACGAGATCCTCGAGCTGACGGATCTCCGTGCCGCCGACGTTGTTCACGAGGACGTCGAGCCGCCCGTGGCGGTCGAGCACCTCCCGCACCACACGCTCCGGCTCACCCGGCTTCGTCAGATCTGCTCGCACGTCGCCGCCGCTCCGTCCCGTGCTGACGACGGTCGCTCCTTCCGCGCGCAGAAGCTGCACGGTCTCCAGGCCGATGCCTCCGGTCGAGCCGGTCACGAGGCACACGCGGTCGCGGAGTTCGAGATCCATCGCCTCGGTAACTTAGTCGCCCGTGACCACCCTTCTGCTCGTACGCCACGGCGAGACCGACTGGAACGCCGAGCGGCGCTACCAGGGACATGCCGACATCCCGCTGAACGGGCGCGGGCGGGAGCAGGCGCAGGCCCTGGCCGAGCAGCTCGCAGGCGAGGCGCTCGACGCGATCTACTCCAGCGACCTCAGTCGCGCGCGTGTGACGGCGGAGATCGTCGGCGACCGTCTCGGCGTCCCCGTCGTCGCCGATCCCGACCTGCGCGAGATCGACGTCGGTGCGGTCGAGGGGCTCACCTTCGACGAGAGCCGCACCCTCGACGGCTGGCAGGGGGAGCCGAAGGAGCATCACGCGGAGCGGATCCTGCGGGCGATCGACCGAATCGCCGGGCTGCACCCGGACGGGCGCGTGCTCATCGTCACGCACGGCGGATCGATGCGACGCGTCCACGAGCGCCTCGGCATCGAGGACCGCCTCATCGAGAACTGCGTCGTCTGGACGTGCGCCCACGAGGGCGGCGACCTACGGCCGATAGACTGACCGCGGGTTGGAGGACTACACCGGGAAGTACAAAGGGGAGCAGGTCGAGGTCGCGCTCTTCGGCGGCGAGTACCAGGAGGGCGTCCTCACCGCGTACTGCTACGTCGACGAGGTCGCGCACATCGAGCTCAACGGCCACATCCTCGTGCCCCTTCAGAACATCGCCTCGCTCCACTGCTCGAGCCGGTGCGACGCGCCGCAGAACGACGACTGGCCGCCCCGCGGCCTGCTGGACGACGACGGCCGGGGCGAGCCGGAAGACCAGTAGGGTGCCGCGCTGATCGCAGCGCGCAACATCGCGAAGGCGTGGGTTCTCCTCTTCGGGATCGCCGCCGTCTTCGCCTTCGCCGGCTGGGCGATCGGCGGGATCCGCCTCCTCTCGATCTTCGTGTTCTGTGCGCTGCTGCTCGTCGGCGGCGCGTACTGGACGTTCGACCGCGCCGTGCTCGGCATGGTGCGCGCGCGCGAGCTGCCCGTCGCGGAGGCGCCGCTGCTGCACTCGACGGTCGAGCGCCTCGCCGCGCGGGCGGGCGTTCTCAAGCCGAAGCTCTACCTCATTCCCGACGGCATGCCGCTCTCGCTCGCGACCGGGCGCGGGCCGGCGTTCTCGTCACTCGCGGTCAGCTCCGGCTGCATCGCCGCATGCCCGCCCGCGGAGCTCGAAGGGGTGCTCGCGCACGAGCTCGCGCACGTGAAGAATCGCGACGTCGCCATCCAGACGTCGGTCGTCGTCCTCGCCGCCTCGGTGATCGAGCTCACGCGCGTCGGCGGCCTGCTCCAGCGTCCGCTGCTGTTCGTCCTCGGCCCGGTCGCGGCCGCATGCACGCACGTCCTGCTCTCGCCGAAGCGCGAGTTCGAGGCCGACCGCCTCGCCGCGCGGCTGTGCGAGTCTCCGCACGGCCTGGCCGATGCGCTCGCGCGCTTCGATCAAGCCTCCGAGCTCGTCGCGTTCGAGGCGTCTCCGGCGACCGAGCCGCTGTGGCCGTTCAACCCGTTCATGGAGGAGGGCCTCGCGGCGCTGTTCGTGACACACCCGAAGATCGAGGAGCGCGTCGGTCGCCTGCGCGCGCTCGACACGTCGCAGGAGGCGGCGTGAGGATCACCGAGGCGGAGTTCGCGGAACGACGCGAGGCGCTCGCCGGGCGAGCGGCGGAGCGCGGTCTCGACGGCGTCGTCCTGTTCGACCCCCAATACGTCCACTACTACACCGGCTTCTTCTTCATCCCGACCGAGCGGCCGATCGCCTTCGCCCTCGGCTCGGACGGCCGCGGGGGCATGCTCGTTCCACGGCTCGAGCTCGAGCACGCGCAGGCGAACACCGCAGTGCAGGAGGTCTCGCACTACGACGAGTACCCCGGCGAGCGCCACCCGATGGAGGCGCTGCGCGACCTCCTGAGCGCGCTCGGGATCGGAGGCGCGCTCGGCGCCGACCATGACGGCTACCCGTGGATCTTCGGCTACCGCGGCCCCGGCCTCGGCGCGTGGACGCCGGTCGCCGACCTCGTCGAGGACCAGATGGCGATCAAGAGCCCGGCCGAGATCGAGCTCATCCGCGAAAGCTGCACGTGGGCCAATCTCGCGCACACCCTCTTGCAGCGCTATACGCACGCGGGAGCGACCGAGACGGAAGTCGAGACGCGCGCCTCGAACGAGGCGACAGCGGCGATGCTCGATGCGATCGGCCCGATCTACCGCGGGCAGAGCCCGTACTACGCAGGCGTGACGGCCGGCTACCGCGGCCAGATCGGACGCAATGCGTCGATCCCGCACGCGCACGGCAACAACATCAGGTTCGAGATCGGCGACGTGCTCGTCACCGGCGCTTCGGCGCCCGTGTGGGGCTATCACTCCGAGCTCGAGCGCACGATGGTGATCGGTCCGCCGAGCGACGAGCAGCGACGCATGTTCGACCACATGCTCGCGCTGCAGGACCTCGCAATCGAGGCGATCAAGCCCGGCATCCCGTGCGGCGAAGTGGATGAGACGGTTCGCCGGTACTACGACAGGCACGAGCTGTGGGACAACTGGCGCCACCACGTCGGCCACGCGATCGGCATGCGCTACCACGAGGGGCCGTTCCTCGACCGCGGCGACCGGACGGAGATCCGTCCCGGCATGGTCTTCACCGTCGAGCCCGGCCTCTATGCGCCGAACCTCGGCGGGTTCCGCCACTCGGACACGATCGCCGTCACGGGCGACGGCGTGGAGTGGCTCACGTATTACCCGCGGGACCTCGAAGCGCTGACTCTCAACGCGTGATAGTGCGCGCGGGCGCGCTCGACGAACTCGGGATCGCCGCCGATCCGGTCGACGAGCCACTCGACGAACGCTTCGCTGTACTGCGTCGTCCCGTACCGCGGGCGGTGCTCGAAGTCGGGATCGATCGCGTACGTCCGCTTGATCGCCTGGAACGCGTAGCTGTTGATCGCCTGGCCGTCGGGAAGGCGGCCGTTCACCTCGGCGATGAGCTCCTTCTGCCGGAACGGATGAGTCACGTCGAAGTCGATCGCGCGGTAGAGAGGCGCGTGCTCGTCCGTCGTGATGCGGATGACGCGCTCCCCGCGCTCGTCCTCGCTACGCTCGATCGCGACGATCTCGGAGCCCGCCGGCGCTGAGATCACGCGCTTGATGTCGACGATCAGTCGCCTGCGCACGAGCGAGAGCCGCTTGTCCATGAACCTCTTGAGGTCGTCGCGACTCGCCGGCACGCTGCGCGCGCCATGGCGGAAGAACGCCCCCTGCGTGTCGAACGTGAGCGGAGCGTCGCCCGCCGGGCCGACGAGAAGCGCCGGGCCGCGGTCCGTCGACACGAGCTCGACTTCCTCGAAGGCGAGCTCCCGGCGAATCGCCTCGACGTCGGGTGACGCCTGCGTCAGGACGACGCCGCCCCCGACGTTCGCGAGCGCCACGACGTCCTTCAGCAGGTCGCCGCCGTTCGCGAAAGCGACGTACTTCGACGACCGCGTCGCCGCGACGGCCTTCGCGAGCAGCCGTTCCCTGTCGGGCATGGGGACATTCTGCGCCAAACGCGAAAAGCCGCCCAAGGGGCGGCTCTTCGGAAAGAAATCGGCGGCGACCTACTCTCCCGGGAGGTTGCCCTCCGAGTACCATCGGCCCTGGCAGG
>JAGWRZ010000154.1 GCA_028876365.1 Acidobacteriota bacterium
ACGAGCTCGGCCGGGTCGCAGTCGAGCTCGAGGTCGCGCCGCATCGTCGCGAGCTCTTTCGAGGTGCGCGCGTCCTCCTCGTGCTCGAGCAGGTTCTTCCGCCGTCCCGGCGAGAGCGCGTCGACGTGCTCGTACACGCCTTCGAGCGACCCGTACTGTGCAACGAGCTGCCCCGCGGTCTTGTCGCCGATCCCGGGGACGCCGGGAATGTTGTCCGAGGTATCGCCCTTCAGGCCGATGAAGTCCGGAATCTGCTCCGGCCTGATCCCGTAGCGCGCCTCGACCCGTTCCGGTGTGTACACCTGGACGTCGCTGACGCCGCGCGGCGTCATCATCAGGCAGACGTTGTCCGAGACGAGCTGGAACGCGTCGCGGTCGGTCGAGACGACGCACGTCCGCACACCTGCCTCGTCCGCGCGCGTCGCGAGCGTCGCGATCACGTCGTCCGCCTCCCAGCCCTCGAACTCGAGGTTGCGGTAGCCGAACGCCTCGACGATCGGGCGGAAGTACGGGAATTGCTCCCGCAGGAGGTCGGCCATCGGCCGACGGCCCTCCTTGTAGACGACATCGGCCGCCTCTGCAACCGCCGCACGATGCACGGGCCGCGTGTCCCATGCGACGGCGACGCCCTTCGGCTTGTAGTCGCTCAGGAGCTTGAAGAGCATGTTCGTGAAACCGAGGAGGGCATTCGTCGGAAAGCCCTCGGTCGTCGCGAGCTCCTCGGGCAGCGCGAAGTAGGCGCGATACGCGAGGTTGTTGCCGTCCACGAGAAAGAGCTCCGACTCGCGGGCCGGCCCGTCGTCCAGCTCCAGCTCGAGCCCCGTGAGCGTCTTCGGGGACATGGAGCGAGTCTAAGGTCCCACGCTATGCGTCGAATCCCGCTGCTGACCGGGACGAAGGTCGTCGTCGCGCCCGTCCCGGACGACGCCGTGATCCTCCATCCGCCACCGCCGGGTCGCGGGGTCGCCGACGTCGGCGCGGCCGTCCGAGACGCACTTCGGTTCCCGCTCGAGGGAGAGCCGCTCGAAGCGCTCGTGCAGCGTCGCGGGCGAGCCACGATCGTCGTCGAGCCCCCGGCGCTGCCGATCCCGGGATCGGCGGCGGACCCGCGGCAGCTCGCGATCGGCGCCGTCGTCGACGAGCTCGAACGGCTCGGGATCCCGAGCGGCTATCAGACGATCCTCGTCGCATGCGGGCTCGCCCGCCGCACGACCCAGCGCGAGCTCGAGAGCCTCGTCACCCGCGAGCTCGCGCGCCGCTTCCACGGTCACGTCGTCATCCACGACGCAGAGGACCCCGAGCTCGTCCTGCTCGGGGATGGAGCGCGACCGGCGCTCCGGGTCAATCCGGCGCTCGTGCAGACGGAGCTCGTGCTCGTCGTCAGCGCGGCGGAGACGGTGCTGAACGGCGGCCCGGCGGCGCTGCTCGGCGCGGCGGGCGCCGATGCGCTACGCGCGGCCGGCGCGTACTCGCTGCTCGAGACGAGCGCGTCGCAGGGCTGGCATCTGGGAGTCGCCCTCGAGCGCGCGCTGGCGCGGCGCGTTCCCGTCGTCGGCGTCTCGCTCGTGTTGAACCTTCCGCGCACCTCAGGCGCCCTACGCGGCTACCCGCACGAGTCGGAGGCGCTCGAGCGCTTGGCGCGCTCACCGGTGCGCCGCGTGTTCAGCGCGCTCCCGGACGGCGCCCGGCGGGAGATTCTCCATGGCATCCAGACGGAGCTCACCGCGGCCGGCGCCTACGCCGGCCCGCCGTCCGTCGCGCATGCGGAGGCGCTCCTTCGCGCCGTCGAGATGCGACGCTCGGAGCTCGGGGGGCCGCTCGACGCGATCGTCATCGGCGTGCCGGGGACGACGCCGTACCTGCCGCGCGAGCGTCCCAACCCGCTGCTCGCGGCCTATCTCGGGCTCGGGCATGCGCTGCGACTGTGGCGCGACGCCTTCCCGGTCGTCGAGGGAGGGACGGCGATCCTCGCGCACCGGTTCACGCGTACGTTCGCGCACCCGACGCAGACCCCGTACCGGCAGTTCTTCCACGCGTCCCGCATCGGCCGGGACCCCGAGATGCTGGCGGAGGCCGAGCGGGCCGCCGCCGGCAACACGCGTGCGATCGAGGACTACCGCAGCGGCCGCTCGGTGCACCCGCTGCTCCCGTTCCGTGACTGGAACGCGTGCCAGCCCGCGCTCGGCCGCCTGGGCGCGGTGCTCGTCGCGGGCGCGGCGGACGCAACCGCCGTTCGCCAACTCGGCTTCGTGCCGGTGCACGGGCTCGGCGCCGCGCTCGACCTCGCACGCGGGCGAACGAGCGGCGATGCGAGGATCGGGTTCCTCCTCAGCCCGCCCTACTTCCCTTTGCGTGTCGGAGGGGCCTAAGTCTCGCCGAGATAGGTCTTGCGGACCTGCTCGTTCTGCGCGAGCGCCTTCGCCTCGTCGGCGAGCGCGACCGTTCCCGTCTCGAGCACGTAGCCGCGGTTCGCGACGTGGAGCGCCATGAGCGCGTTCTGCTCGACGAGGAGGATCGACGTCCCTTGCTTGTTCACTTCGACGATCGTCTCGAAGATGCGCTCGACGAAGATCGGAGCGAGCCCCATCGACGGCTCGTCGAGCATGAGCAGGGTCGGCCGCGCCATCAACGCGCGCCCGATCGCGCACATCTGCTGCTCGCCTCCCGACATCGTTCCCGCCTTCTGCGTCCGTCGCTCGGCGAGGCGCGGGAAGAGCGTGAAGACGCGATCCATGTCCTCGCGGACGCCGGCACGGTCATGCCGTTGGAACGCGCCCATCTCGAGATTCTCGGTGACGGTCATGCGCGGGAAGAGCTTGCGGCCTTCCGGCGACTGCGCGATGCCCATCTTCACGATCGAGTGAGCGCTCTGGTAGGTGATGTCCCGGCCCTTGAAGACGATCGAGCCCTTCCGCGGATGGTTGAGGCCGTTGATCGAGCGAAGCGTGGTCGACTTCCCGGCGCCGTTCGCGCCGATGAGCGTGACGATCTCACCGTCGCGCACGTCGATCGAGACTCCCTTCAGGGCTTGGATCGTCCCGTAGAACGTCTCCACGCCCCGAAGCTGGAGCAGCGTCTCCGTCTGTTCGGTCACGAGAGGCTCACAGCCGCGCTCCCGAGATACGCCTCGATCACGCGGTCGTTCTTCTGGATGTCTCCGGGGGTGCCTTCGGCGATCTTCTCGCCGTAGTCGAGAACGGTGACGCGGTCGGAGACGCCCATGACGACGCGCATGTCGTGCTCGATGAGGAGAACGGTGAGCGCTCGCTCGGTGCGAAGCCGACCGACGAAAGCCGTGAACTCAACCGTCTCCTGCGGATTCATGCCCGCCGTCGGCTCGTCGAGGAGAAGGAGCTTCGGCTCGGTCGCGAGCGCGCGCGCGACCTCGAGCCGGCGCTGGTCGCCGTACGAGAGGTTGCGGCCGACGTGCTCCTCCTTTCGATGGAGCCCGCAGTAGGCGAGCAGCTCACTCGCGCGGGCGCGTGCGACCTGCTCCTCTCGACGGATCCGCGGCGTTCGCGCGATCGCCTCGAAGAGGTTGCCTTTGAGTCGGGTGTGCATGCCGACGAGCACATTCTCGAGTGCGGTCATGTTCTGGAAGAGACGGATGTTCTGGAAGGTGCGGCCGATTCCGCGATGCGTATAGGCGTGCGGCGGACTGCCGGTCATGTCCTTACCCTCGAAGACGACACGCCCGGCCGTCGGCTTGTACACGCCGGTGAGCATGTTGAAGAAAGTCGTCTTCCCGGCGCCGTTGGGCCCGATGAGACTCACGATCGACCCCGCCGGCACGGTGAAGTCGACGTTGTCCACGGCGACGAGCCCGCCGAATTCCTTGCGCAATGCGAGAGTCTGCAGAAGAGCCTCGTCCGTCATGTCGCCGCGTCGTAGAGCGGTTGATCGTGCACGCCCTCTTCGAATTCGGCGGCCCGCCTGGAGCTCGGTATCAGCCCCTGCGGGCGGAAGAGCATGACCACGACGATGATCACACCGTAGATGCCGAACTCGTACAGCGGAACGTCGAGCGTCTTGTGCCAGAGCTCGAACACCGATCCGCCCGGCCCGAAGTGGCCGTTCAACCACGCCCCCACATTGTTCAGGCCCTCGAGATCGAGGTACTCGAGGAAGCACGCTCCGAAGATGACGCCCCAGATGTTTCCCATGCCACCGAGGATCACCATGCAGAGGATGAAGACGGAGATGTTGAAGAAGAACTGATCCGGAAAGGCCCCGCTGTTGTAGGCGGCGTAGTAGGCGCCCGCGACGCCGCCGAAGAACGCGCCCGTGGCGTACGCCCAGGTCTTCGTGCGCATGAGCGGGATCCCCATCGCGGATGCCGCTATCTCGTCCTCGCGAATCGCGATCCAGGCGCGGCCCAGACGCGAGTCGCGAAGCCGAGCGCTCACGAACACGGTGAGGAGCACGAGGATCAGAGCCGTCCAGAAGAACGCGCGGTCCGAGTTCGTCCCGAGCGTGAGGTAGTTGGCGGGCAGGCCGAGATGCTGATGCAGCCAGTTGCCGAAACCCGGCGGGTCGATCGGGGTGATCCCGCCCGTGCCGTTCGTCAGGTTGAAGCCGGTCCCGAAGAAGTTGTCGCCGTTACGGGCGATCTGGGGCATGATCTCGCCGAAGCCGAGGGTGACGATGGCGAGGTAGTCGCCGCGGAGGCGCAGCGTCGGCAGGCCGATGATCACGCCGATGATCGCCGTCGCGATGCCCGCCATGAGCAGCACGAGCCAGATCGAAAAGTGGAAGCCCGTCAGGCCGGGCGTCACGCCGATGGCGCCGAAGAAGACATCCTGGTGCGAGAACTGAGACGAGGCGAACCAGCCGGCCGTATACGAGCCCATCGCGTAGAAGGCGACGTAGCCCAGATCGAGGAGCCCCGCGTATCCGACGACGAAGTTGAGGCCGAGCGCCATCATGACGAAGACGGCCATCCCGACCATCGTGCTCATCTGCGGGAACGTGCCGAAGATCGGGAGCTGAGGCAGTCCGGGATTCACGCCGCCGTTCGAGCTCGCGTAGATCGGATACAGGATCGCGAGGGCGAGCACCGCACTCGGGACGACGAACCGGCCGATGCGCCGACCCCGAACCGTGATCCGGTCGTAGCGAGGAACGACGAGAACGAAGACGACCGCGGCGATCGCGAGCGCCGACGGCTTCCAGACGCCGAGGAACCCGACGAGCAGGAGCCCGATCCCGATCCAGGCGATCGCCTTGACCGCGCGCCGGCTCGTGCGCGGCAGCCGCTGCCACCGTGCACGGTCGAGGCCGAAGCCGCCGAGCAGCCGCCACCATCCCGAGGAGACCGCCGCGAACATGTCGCCGAGCATCGCTAGCCGCCTTCCGGCGTTCGTTCGCCGAGGAGCCCCTCGGGCCGGAAGACGAGCACGAGAATGAGGATCGAGAAGACGATCGACTCCGTCCAGTCGGAGCCGGGCGCGTGCCAGGTCAGCCCCTCGTTGAACGCCTGGATGAAGCCGATGACGAGCGCGCCGAGAACCGCCCCGGGAAGGTTGCCGATGCCGCCGAAGACCGCGGCGGTGAACGCGATGAGCCCGAGCTGGAAGCCGGTGTCGTACCTGATCTGCCCGAAATAGAGGGCGTAGACGAGCCCGCCGGCCCCGGCGAGACCTCCTGCGATGAGGAACGTGAACGAGATCGTCCGGTTGACGTCGATCCCCATCATCGCCGCGGCGTCGCGGTCCTGGGCCGTGGCCCTCATCGCCTTGCCCTGGCGCGTCTTCTGGACGAGCCAGACGAGGACGAGAAGGACGGGGACCGTGATCAGGACGACGATGAGCTTCTCCCATGTGTACGTGATGCCGGACACCGAGAACACGGCGCTCGTCGGAAGCACACTCGGGACCGCCGTGTAGCCCGGGCCCTTCCACCCGATTGCGATGTTCTCGAGGATGAACGACATCCCGATCGCGGTGATGAGCGGCGCGAGCCGCGGGGCCCCGCGCAGCGGCCTGTACGCGATGCGCTCGACCGCCACGTTGATGAGGCCGCAGGCCGCCATCGCCACGAACAACGAGCCGACGATCGCCGCGACGAGCGCTCCGATCGATGCGTGCGGGGCGAGATGGAAGACGGAGACGACCATGGTCGCCGAGAACATCCCGCCGAGCATGAAGACGTCGCCGTGGGCGAAGTTGATCAGCTCCAGGATCCCGTAGACGAGGGTGTACCCGAGCGCGACGAGCGCGTAGACCGCCCCGTTCGTGAGTCCGATGAAAGCGATCGTCGTGAAATACGCCGGTCCCTGGACGAAGTTGACGACGAGCCAGGCGATCAGGATCCCGACGAGCAGGGTCGCGAAGAACGGCATGAGATAGCCCCGCAAGGGACGTCTCGTTTTGGGCAGGACTTCGCTATGAGCGTGCGTCGCCATCAGGATGAATACGCCGGGGGAGGACTGACCTCCCCCGGCGTCGGTTCGGTCGTGCCGGTTCGCCTATTTCACGAGGCTCGCCGGCGGGACGAGCGTGGTCACCGGGATAAGCGCCTTGCCCGCCTGCTTGTAGATCGTGATCGACGTACCGCTGGTGTCACCCTGACTGTTGATCGTGAAGTTGCCGAGGATGCCGTTCGTCACCGTGAGGCCGAAGAGCGACTTCGACGTCGTCGAGCGCTGCCCGCCACCCTTGGCGACCGCGCCCAACATCACGTCCATCGCCTCGGCGCCGTAGGCCGCATACGGGTTCGGCGTGGTGCCGATCTGCTTGCCGAAGCTCTTGACGAACGTCGCACCGGCTCCGGTCAGCTTCGTGGGCGGCTGGCCCGCGACGCTGATGTACGCGCCGTTGCCGACCGCACCGTTCGCGTTCGGATCGCTGAAGCCGTCCGGCATCTGCAGCTTGATCGAAGGATCGACGGACTTGATGTCCTGCATGAGCTTCGCGCCGTTGTTGCACACGATGCCGCCGAGGAACACCGCCTGAGCTCCGGTCTTCTTGATCTGGGTGGCGAGGGCCTCATAGCTCGAAGCCTTCGCATCCCAGCCCTGGAACCCCGTCACCTTCAGACCGAGCTTGATCGCCGCGTTCTTGTACGTGAGCGCGACGCCGTAGCCGTAGGTCTGCTTGTCGTTCAGCACGTACACCTTCTTGACGCCGAGCGACTTGGTGAACATGGCGTCCGCCGGGCCCTGGAACTGGTCGTTGGCCACGACGCGCGCGTAGTTGCGCACACCGGTTGGGTAGTACTTGTTCGGCTCACCCGGCGTCGCTCCAGGTCCGGTGGTGGTGATGCCCGGGCTCGTGTTCGCGGGGCTGACCATGGCGAGCCCGTCCCGGTTCAGGACCGGGATCTCGATCTTCGCGCACCCGGAGTTGAACGTGCCGAGGACGCCGATGACGGACCTGTTGTTCGCGTAGAGATGTGCGTTCGTCGCGCACTTCGCCGTGTCCCAACCGCCGGTCTGGGCAGTCGAGTCGTCGCACGACTGATAGCCGATCTTGTACGAGCCGGCCTTCCAGCCCGCGTTGGCGAGCGCCCAGATCTCAGCGCGGGAGACCTGCACCGTCTGCTTGCGGATAGCACCCTGCAGCGGCAGGTCCGACGCGACGATGAAGTCCGGCGAACCAGAACCCTTGTAGACCACGGGGCCGCACGACGACGACGGCAGCGGTGTCACGCTGGCCGTCGCGCTCCGAGCGGTACCCGCATGCCCGGCGACGGCGGCGATCACGGCTGCCGCCACGCCGAGCGCCAACAGCGAGAACTTCTTGCTCAACGCTCCCTCCTCCATTGTCCGACCCGATGTATTCCTGTACAGCGGTACGAGCTTTGCCTGCGTCCGGGGAGTATTTCGCGGTCGAGGCCGGGATTCAAGGAGGGACGCCCGGGCCTACGGGGCGGACGCGGGGCCGCCCGTACAATGACTTTCGCGCGCGGCGGTGGCGCAACTGGTCGACGCGATGGCCTCAAAAGCCATTGTCCTTCGGGACGTGTGGGTTCGAGTCCCACCCGCCGCATCAAACCGTCGATCAGGCCCGCGTGGGCCGGCACGACGCGATATGACTGGGGCGGGAGTGGCGAAGACGATCGGAATGCTCACGGGCGGAGGCGACTGTCCCGGCCTGAACGCCGTCATCCGGGCCGTCGTCCGCAGCGCGGATGCGGCCGGCTGGGACTCGGTCGCGGTCGTCGAGGGCTGGCGCGGCATGGTCGAGGGACGGTTCCGCGACCTCTCGCTGCACGAGGTGTCGGGAATCCTGCCGCGCGGCGGGACGATCATCGGCACGAGCCGGACGAACCCGTACACCCTCGAAGGCGGGGTCGAGGCGGTGCTCGACGGCTTTCGCGACCGGGGGCTCGACGCCCTCGTCGTCATCGGGGGCGAGGACACCCTCGGTGTGGCCGCCAAGCTCTATGCCGAGCACGAGGTTCCGGTCGTCGGCGTGCCGAAGACGATCGACAACGATCTCTCCGGGACGGACTACACCTTCGGATTCGACACTGCGGTGACGATCGCGACCGAGGCGATCGACCGGCTGCACACGACCGCCGAGTCGCACAATCGCGTGATGGTGGTGGAGGTGATGGGGCGCCACGCGGGCTGGATCGCCGTGATGAGCGGCATCGCCGGCGGAGCGGATGTGATCCTCATCCCGGAACAACCGGTCGATTTCGACGAGGTTGCCGAGTCGATCCGCAAGCGTCACGCGCGCGGGAAGAACTTTTCCATCGTCGTCATCAGCGAGGGTTGCGAGCTCGCCGGGGTGCAGGACAGCGGCGAGCTCGATCAGTTCGGCCACGTCACGCTCGGCAACCGCGGGGTCGGCGAGGTGCTCGGCCGCGAGATCGAGCAGCGCACCGGATTCGAGACGCGCGTCACCGTCCTCGGGCACGTGCAGCGCGGCGGCAGCCCCACGCCTCGCGACCGCGTGCTCGCGACACGGTTCGGCCTGCGGGCGGCGGAGCTCGCAGTCGCGGGCCGGTTCGGTCAGATGGCTGCGCTGCGCGGGGACGACATCGTCGCCGTCCCGCTCGCCGAGGCGACGGCGGAGCTGAAGACCGTTCCTCCGGAGTGGTACGCGGTGGCGCAGGCGTTCTTCGGCTGACGATTCCGTGTGACGCTCGCGCACGCCCACGAGGCGTTCTCACAGGTATGGCCTGCATTCGCGCTCGTGGCAGGGCTCCTGCTCGTCGGCGCAACCGCTGCGCGAGAAGGGCTGTTCGCAAAAGCCGGGACGTTGGCGGCGCGCGCGCCCGGCGGCGGCGCGACCCTGCTCGCGTCGCTGCTCGTCCTCACGGCGGTCGTCACCGCCGTCCTGAACCTCGATACGGCGGTCGTCTTCCTCACGCCGGTCCTGCTCCACGCCGCGCGGCACCGTGGGCTCGGAGAGGCGCCGTTCCTCTACGGCGCCGTGTTCATGGCGAACGCGGCGTCCCTTCTACTCCCCGGCTCGAACCTGACGAACCTGATCGTGCTCGCGCACGACAACGTCTCGGGCTCGACCTTCGCGGAGCGGCTCTGGCCGGCATGGTGCGTCGCGGTCGCGGCGACGATCGCGTTCCTCGCGGTCGTCTTTCGCCGGCAGCTGCACCCACGCGTTGCGCCGGTCGCCGAGGTCGCCGTGTTCCGCCCGGGGGCAGGAACTCTCGCCGTCGTCGCGGCGACCGTGATCGTCCTCGTCCTCTCGCAGCCGGCGCTACCGGTGCTCGCGCTCGGCGGGGCCGCGGCGCTCGGCGGCCGCCTCTCTCCGCGCGAGGCGGTCCGAGCGGCGAATCCCCTCCTGCTCGGCGGGGTTCTCGCGGTCGCCGTCTTCCTCGGGACTCTCGCGCGGGCAGTGACCGTGCTCGGACGCATCGCCGCGCACACCGGCCGCTGGTCGACCGCATGGATCGGCGCCGGCGCGGCCGTCCTCGTCAACAATCTCCCGGCAGCCTCGGTGCTGTCCGCCCATGCCTCCGCACATCCGCGCGCCCTCCTGCTCGGCCTCGACCTCGGTCCGAACCTGGCCGTCACAGGCTCGCTATCCGCAGTCCTCTGGCTGCAGGTCGCCCGTGCGAACGGCGCGAAGCCGTCCGCCGTCCGCTACAGCCTGCTCGGCCTCGTGCTCGTCCCGGCCACGTTGACGCTCGCGCTTCTCGCCGCGACGAGCGTCTAACGACGGACGGCGACGATCGCAGCGGTCTCCGGCGTGGTCAGGATCTCCGCGGCAGCGAGACGCGGGTCGCGCAGGAGGAACTCCCGGGCGGGATCGCCCGCGATCGCCCGGCCGGGCGTGAGATCGTCTTTCACGAGGAGCCCTCCTGGCGCGACGAGCGTGAGGACGCGATCCCAGTCGTGGACATCGGCGTCGGCGAACACCAGAGCGAACGCTCCCCGGAGGCTGCGCCAGTCGCCCTCGACGAGCTCGACGTTCGAGAACCGCGCCAGCCGCCCGCGCGCGATCGCCGCGCGCGCGGGATCGACCTCGACGGTGACGACGCTTCGGGCGGTCTCCGCCATCGCCGCAGCGCCCTCTCCGAAGGCAGTGCCGAGCTCTGCGACGTCGCGGCCGGCCGCGAGAGCCCGCAACAGCGCCTGCACAGCGGGAATCGACGAGCCGCCGTCGGTCACAGCTCGGACAGCGGGAACGACCGGTGACGCCGTGGCGGCACGAGGAAGTTCTGGCGATGCGTGGTCGTCAACACCGAGTTGAATCCCTGCGCGCGGTTGCGCGGCGGGACCTTGAGCGTCGTCCCTCCCGGCAGCACGCCGTCCATCGCGAGGCGATTGCGCTCGAAGTCGTCGCCGGAAGGGTTGAACACGACGAAGTGCACGCCGGCGCTCGGCTGACTGTCGACGTTTCCATCGGCCGAGAAGGCGAACGGGTTGTCGAGAGTGTTGAAGTCGGCGCGCTGCGGGATCGCCGTCCCTTTCGGGTAGTGCGTGCCGTCGACGCCGATCGTGTCCTGCAGCAACCGCGACGTCGGCTGGATGGACGCGCTGTGTCCGAAGCGGCCGGTCGTGTGGAACAGGCGCACGAGCTCCTCCTGGGGCGACACCTGCGCAGGCCCCTGCGGGATCGTCTGCGCGTTCTGTCGCACGTTCGTCATGCCCGGGCGGAACATCGTCAGCACGCGTTCGTCGAAGTCGAAGTTCAGGTACCACGCCTCGAGGTCCTCGTCTATGTGGGAGACATGCATGTGCGTGCCGTTTCGGAAATAGCCGGAGCGCAGATCGACGAAGCCGAGCGTCTCGTGGTTTGCGATCGTCCCCGGGCCGATGCCCGCCTTCTGGGTCGAGGTGAAGCCGAGGAAGAGCTCCGAGCCGTCGGGAATGAGGTCGGCGCCGGGAACTCCGGCGGCGAGCGCCATCTTCTTCGGCAGGCTCTGTCCACCGTCGAAGCCTCCGCCGGCGAAGCCGCGGCGGATGCTCGTCACCTGGAAGAACGGCAGGGCGAAGATCTTCCGGCGTGCCTCGTCGACATGCTCGATGCGATCGCTGCGTAGGAGAACGACGACGTCGTTGTCCTCGAGGACCGTCGTCGACGGATCGCTCGGGAAGCGGCGCGTCGGGAGGAGAACGGATCTCCGTGCGCGGCGGTCGAACGGCAGATGGGCCTGCGCCTGCGCGGGGACGTACTTCTCGAAATAGGGCAGGCCCCACGCGACCGTCACGCCGAGCCCCGCCGGCGACAGCGGATAGGTCGCGTCGACGCGGCGAAGGACGTCCTCGAGCTGCCGCTGCGCCGCCGCGAGGTCGGTGACGTCGAGCTTTGCGGTGACGAGCGCGTGATGGAGGGGCGGGACGATGACCTCGACGCCCTCGCTTCGGGTCGTCGACAGATCGATGAGGTGTTGCTCCGGCGGCATCCCCGCCGGCTCGAGCACCGGCCTCGCCGGCGCAGCCCCGAGCCGGTCGACGAGCTCGTAGATGCCGCCGCCCGTCACCGCGGCGGCAGCTGCTCCGCCGAGGAAGGCGCGACGCGAGAGGCGCATCAGCCCGCCGGCTGGACGAGCACGAGGCTCTCGAGGAGGTGCCGGAGGTTCTGCTTGATCCTCGTCGCGCTGTCGTACGGGTTGATGACGTGCTGGCTGACCGTGTACAGCGAGCCGTGGTAGTGCCACGCGAGCAGGATGTGCCACTGATCGGCGCCCTGGTTCACCTGGTAGACGATGGCCCGGATTCCCTTCGCCCGCATGTGCCCGGCGGGATCGGCGAAACAGGGGATCGTGGTCTTCCCGACCGGGCCGGGACAGGTCGGGATCGTCGTCCGCCCCGGATACCCGCGGAAGTTCACGTGGACGTCGCCGCTTCCGAGGTCGCCGTGCTCGAGGAAGCTGACGAGGTAACTCCGATCCTTGCCGATCGAATAGATGTCCTCGTACTGGCCTCCGATCTGCGCGTCGAGCGGATTCGGCATCCAGGTGGGGCAGTAGACGGGGGCGCCGACCTTGTTCGCGAGCGTCTGCCACCCGTGCATCCACGCGGCGGGGCACTCCGCCTTCGGCGCACCGGCCGCGCCCTGCGCGAGAGCGCCGAGTGCCAACGCCACGAGAGCCGCAACCGCGGTCACCCTCATGGCAGAAGGGTAGCGCCCTCCACGGGAGGCGGCGGCCCGTCGACGAGCAGGGGGCCGAGGTCGACCGCCTGCACGCGCACCTCGGCGATCGCGTGTCGCGCCGTCACTGCCCGATCGGATGCCAGACGGTCTTGAGCTCGAGGTACGCGGCGATCTCCCACGGGCTCTGGCCGTCGGGATTCCCGTGCACGACGCGTTTCACGTTCTCGGCGGCGAGCGTCTCGAGCTCGGCGGCAGCGCCGTTCGACGGCCCGATGTCGAACGCGTTCACGTCCATGTGCGCGCCGAGCACGGGCGCGAGCTCGGAGCGGAAGCCGGTGAGGAGGTTGACGACGCCGCCGGGGAGGTCGCTCGTCGCGATTGCCTCGGCGAGCTCGATCGCCGCGAGCGGCCGCGTCTCGGATGCGACGGCGACGACTGCGTTCCCGCCAACGAGCGGCGGGAGGAGGCGGGTGACGAGGCCGAGCAGCGGCGACGCATCGGGAGCGAGGACGGCCACGACGCCCGTCGGCTCCGGGACGGTGAAGTTGAAGTAGGGGCCCGCGACGGGGTTGGCGCCTCCGAGCACCTGCGGCAGCTTGTCCGCCCACCCGGCGTACCAGACGACGCGGTCGATCGCGCGCTCGACCTCGTCGCGGCCGCCGCACAGCTCGGCGAATTCGGGAACGCGCGATTCCACCATCTCCGCGAGCCGGTACAGCACCTGGCCGCGGTTGTACGCCGTGGCCCCGCCCCACGCGGGCTGCGCCGCGCGTGCCGCACGCACCGCATCACGCACGTCCTTCCGCGATGCGCGCGCGACGTTCTGGCCCTCCGCCTCGTACGTGCGTCCCGACTCGCTGCGCGGGAACGCTCCGCCGACGAAGAGCTTGTACGTCTTCTTCACCGGCAGGCGCGTCACTCGTCGAACCTCAGGTACGGCTCGAGACCGTGGAGGCCGCCCTCGCGACCGAAGCCGGATTCCTTGTAGCCGCCGAACGGCGAGGTCGGGTCGAAGCGGTTGTACGTATTCGCCCAGACGACGCCTGCTCGCAGCCGCTGTGCCATCCAGAGGATGCGCGAGCCCTTCTCCGTCCAGACGCCGGCGCTCAGCCCGTACGGTGTGTTGTTCGCCTTCTCGAGCGCCTCTTCGGGCGTTCGGAAGGTGAGCACGGAGAGCACCGGCCCGAAGATCTCCTCCTGCGCGATGCGATAGCTCTGCGCGACGTTCGTGAAGACGGTCGGCGCGAACCAGTAGCCCTTCTCCGGTAGGCGGCACGGAGGCTGGTAGATGTCCGCGCCTTCCTCGCGCCCCGACTCGACGAGCTCGCGGATCTTGTCGAGCTGCATCGCGGAGTTGATCGCGCCGACGTCGGTGTTCTTGTCGAGCGGATCGCCGACGCGGAGCGTCTCGAGCCGCATTTTCAGCTTGTCGACGAGCGGCTCGTAGATCGACTCCTGCGCGAAGAGGCGCGAGCCGGCACAACACACGTGACCTTGGTTGAAGTAGATCCCGTTGACGATTCCTTCGACCGCCTGGTCGAGCGCGCAGTCGTCGAAGACGATGTTCGCAGCCTTGCCGCCGAGCTCGAGGGTGAGCTTCTTGCCGGAGCCGGCGAGCCGGCGCTGGATCGCCTTGCCGACTTCGGTCGAGCCGGTGAACGCGATCTTGTCGACGTCCGGGTTGTCGACGATCGCGGCGCCGGTGCTCCCGTCGCCGGTGACGATGTTGACCACACCGGCCGGCAGCTCCGCCTGGCGGAGGACGTCGCAGAAGAGGAGCGCGGTGAGCGGCGTCGTCTCCGCGGGCTTCAGCACGACGGTGTTCCCGCATGCAAGGGCGGGCGCGACCTTCCACGCGAGCATGAGCAACGGGAAGTTCCACGGGATGATCTGGCCTGCGACGCCGACGGGCTTCGGGGTGCGGTTCGGGAATGCGTACTCGAGCTTGTCCGCCCAGCCGGCGTAATAGAAGAAGTGTGCGGCGGCGAGCGGCAGGTCGACGTCGCGCGACTCCTTGATCGGCTTGCCGCCGTTCATCGACTCGAGGACGGCGAACTCGCGCGCGCGCTCTTGCAGGATGCGCGCGATGCGGAACAGATACTTCGCGCGCTCGGAGCCGGGGAGCGACGACCACCCGTCGGCGAACGCCGCGCGCGCGGCCGCGACGGCACGCTCGACGTCGGCGGGGCTCGCCTGACCGACGACGGCGAGGGGCTCCTCGCTCGAGGGGGAGATCGTCGCGTACGTCTCGCTCGGCTCGACCCATCGGCCGCCGATGAAGAGGCCGTAGCGCTCGCGCAGGTGGACGATGTCCCTCGACTCGGGCGCAGGCGCGTACGTCCAATCGCCGGGAGCCGCAGGCGACCCGGCCGCGCGGTCGAGCTCAGCCACGCCCTCCCACCTCCATCCCCCCACCCTTTAGGGCGGGGCAAACGGTAGGCCGCCCACCGTCACGACGATGTGCCGGGTGCTCGGCGAAAGGCGAAGTCTTCTTCCCCATCTCAGTCGAGCGTGAAGTAGTCGGGGCTCTGGTAGGCGCCGGTCTTCTCCTTGCGGAGCTGCATGAGGATGTCGTTCACGAGCGACGACGCTCCGAGGCGATACAGCTCCGGGGTCAGCCACTCCGGCCCGAGCGTCTCGTGCACGAGCACGAGGTGCTGCACCGCCTGCTTCGCCTGCCGGATGCCGCCGGCCGCCTTGAACCCGACGCGCCGGCCGGTCTCCGCGTACACGTCGCGAACCGCCTCGAGCATGCACAGCGCGACGGGCAGCGTGGCGGCGGACGGGATCTTCCCGGTCGACGTCTTGACGAAGTCGGCGCCGCCGGCGATCGCGAGGAGGGTCGCACGTCGCACGTTGTCGTAGGTGCCGAGCTCGCCCGTCTCGAGGATCACCTTCAGGTGCGCAGACTCGCCGCATGACTCCTTCACGCGCACGACCTCGTCATAGACCTTGGCGTAGCGCCCGGAGAGAAACGCTCCGCGATCGATGACCATGTCGATCTCGTCGGCGCCGAGCTCGACTGCGCTGCGAACGTCCGCGACCTTGATGGGCGTCGGGTACTGCCCGGACGGGAAGCCGCTCGCAACCGCGGCGACGCGCACGCCGGTGCCCTGCAGGCGCTCGCGCGCCGTCGGGACGAGATTCGGGTAGACGCAGATCGCCGCACACGAGGGAATCGACGGATCCGTCGGGTCCGGGCGCACCGCCTTCGAGCACATGGCCGCGACCTTGCCCGGCGTGTCCGCGCCTTCGAGCGTCGTCAGATCGATGGTCCTGATGGCGAGCTCGAGCGCGAACACCTTGGCATCGCGCTTGATCGACCGCTTCGCAAGCGAGGCGGCGCGCTCCTCGAGCGCAACCGCGTCGATCGACCCGATGCGCGGCAGTCGAGGCTCGAGCGGAAGCTCGAAACCGGGCGGGAGTACGGGCGCCTGCGCCACGCGTTCAGTGTAGGGCGCTGTACCTTCCGGCGCGGTGAAACGCCTCTTCCTTCGTCTCGCGCAGCGAACGGGCCTCCTCGGCCCCGCGTTCCGCGCCTACGAGATCGCCGTTGCGATCCGGCCGGCGCGAGTTCGAGCGGTCGACGGGCCGGCCCTGCCGCCACGGCGGCTGATGGTGCGTGTCGCCGGAACCGCGGACGCAGACTGGTTCATCCGCAGCGGCCGCGCGGCCTACGACGCCATCACGGCCCACGTGCCCGTCGAAGAGGCGGTCGACGTCCTCGACTTCGGGTGCGGATGCGGCAGGGTCCTCCGATACTGGAATCATCATCACGGGACGATCGCCGGAACCGACCGCGATGCCGGAGCTGTCGCGTGGTGCGCCGGGAATCTGCCCTTCGCGCGCGTCGCGCCGAACCAGCTCGCGCCGCCGCTTCGGTACGACGACGCGAGCTTCGACCTCGTGTACGCGCTCTCCGTCTTCACGCACCTGACCGAAGAGCTCCAGACCGCATGGCGGGACGAGCTCCGGCGCGTGCTTCGCCCCGGCGGCCGGCTCCTGCTGACGACGCACGGCCGCTCGTACCTGTCCCGTCTCGAGACCGCCGAACGAGAGCGCTTCGAGCGCGGGGCGCTCGTCGTCCGCTGGGGCGACCTCCCGGGCAGCAACCTGTGCAGCGCCTACCACCCCGAGGGCTACCTGCGCGACACGCTCGCCCGCGGCTTCGAGCTCGAGACCGTCGAGCCCGAAGGCGCGCGCGGCAACCCGACGCAGGACCTCGTCGTCATGCGCAGGCCGCTCAGCGCGTCAGGGTGATCTTGCGCAGCCCGCTCGGGCTGTCGACGTCGAGCCGGCGAAGCTGTGCGAGCCGCATCGCCGTCACCTGGCCCGGGACGACCGCGGCGAGCGGGCTGAGCCACTCGGGCACGCCCGGGACGAGCGGCAGCGGCGTATTCGATCGCAGCAGGAGCTCTGGCACGTCGGAGACGGCGAGCAGCCGTGCCTGCCGCGCTGCGAGCGCCGGCGCGAGCTCGGCGACGCTCTCGTGCGCCGGGCCCGTGGGGGCGACCAGGATGACGGGCCAGCCCGGCCGGATCGCCGCGATCGGGCCGTGCATCAGGTCGGCAGGCGAGTACGCCTCGACCATGAGTCCCGACAGCTCGCGGATCTTCAGGGCGATCTCGTACGCCGTTCCGTAGTTGACGCCACGCGCGACGACGGTCGCCCCGACCACGTCCTCGAACTGAGACAGCGCCGGCGCCGTGGCGAACGACAGCTCGACCTGGTCCTCGAGCACGGCGGGGACACGTTCGAGCTCGGCGCGCGCGACACGGTCCTCTCCGATCGCAGCGAAGAGCATCGCGATCGCGCCGAGCGAGTTGACGTAGGTCTTGGTGGCGGCGACGGCCTTCTCCTCGCCGGCCTCGAGTGCGAGAACGTGCTCCGCCTCGCCCGCGAGCGGCGACGTCTCATCGTTCGTCAACGCGATCGTCGGCCGCCCCTGGCGCCGCGCCTCGGCGATCACCGCGCGCACGTCCGGTGAGGCGCCAGACTGCGAGATGCCGAGGACGACCGCACCGTCGAGTCGCGGTGGCTGCTCGTAGATCGTGTACAGCGACGGCGTCGCGAACATCACGGGGACGCGGTTGGCGCGACCGATGACGTACTGCGCGTACCGGGCGGCGTTCGACGAGCTGCCGCGGGACGCGATCAGCACGTAGCGCACGTCGTCGCGACGGAAGATGCTCGCGAGCTCCGCGGCCCGCGCGCTCTGGCGTTCGAGCAGGCGCGAAAGCGCGGCGGGCTGCTCGCGCAGCTCAGTCTCGAGCCACGACACGTTCTTCTCCCGCGCAGAGGACGTGCACGATGTCGAGCCGGTCGTCGATGACGACGACGTCGGCCGGCCCTCCAGGCTCGAGCACGCCCACGTCGGTGCGACCGAGAATGCGCGCGGGCACGGCGGTGGCGGCTCCGATCGCGTCTTCGAAGGGAATCCCGAGCGCGTGCACGTTGCGGACGGCGTCGATCATCGTCAGCACCGTTCCTGCGAGAACGCCGTCCTCCCGCGTGGGCGGCCCGTCCGCGACCGCGACGATCTCCACGTCGCCGAGCTGGTACGTCCCACCGCCGTTCGACGCGCCGGCGGTGGCGTCGGTTACGAGCCCGACGCGTCCGCCGGCTGCGGCCCAGACGAGGCGGACGGTCTCGTCCGCGAGATGGTGACCGTCGACGATCATCTGCACGTAGACGTCGGGGCGCGTCAACGCGACGCCCGCGATCCCCGGATCACGGGACCGGAAGGGCCGCATGGCGTTGAACAGATGCGTCACGGTCGAGACGCCGAGGTCGAACGCCTCGTGCGCTTCCTTCGCGGTCGCGTTCGTGTGCCCGGCGGAGACGACGACGCCGCGCTCGAGCAGCCGGCGGATGAGCGCTCCCGCACCGGGCAGCTCGGGGGCGACCGTCATCTCCGTGACCCGGCCGGGCTCGAGCAGCCGGTCGAGCAGCGCGAGATCGGGATCGCAGCGGTGCGCCTGAGGGTGGGTGCCGAGCCGCTCGGGCGAGAGAAACGGCCCTTCCAGATGAGCGCCGAGGATGCGCGGGCGGGCTCCGTTCGCAGGCATCGCATGGAGCGCGTCGATGCGCGTGCCCTCTGCGGCGGTGATGAACGTCGGCTGATACGCCGTGACACCGGTCAGGAGGAGTGCCTCGCCCGCGCGCAGGTACTCCTCCGTTCCCGCGGCGAGGAAGTCGACGCCGCCGAACCCGTTCACCTGGAGGTCGACGAAACCGGGAACCGCGACACGGCCGCGCTTCCCGCCCGCCAGGCCAACCCCGACGACGACGCCGTCGTCGACCTCGACGTCTCCGGCGACGATCTCGCCGCGGACGAGTGCGGCTTCGACGCCGAGCTTCATCGCGCGCTTCCGAGCGCGTGGCCGACGGAACCGCCGGCTCCTTCCAGGCGGCGGCGCGCGTCTTCGGCGTCGACCCCCGCGAGGAGCGCGACGAGAGCGACCCGCGCGTCGCCGCCGGAGGCGGCGAGTGCGGCATCGACGGCGTCCTCGGGGGCGCCGCTCGCGAGCACGACATTCCGGCGCGCGCGCTCGCGCAGCTTCGCGTTGTGCTGCACCACGCCGACCATCAGGCCCGCGTACGTGCGGCCGAGCCTGATCATCGAGACGGTCGAGATCGCGTTGACGATCATCTTCTGCGCCGTGCCGGCCTTCATCCGCGTCGAGCCGCTCACGATCTCCGGGCCGACGTCGGCGACGACCGCATGGTCGGCGGCCGCTTCGAGCGCGCTCCTCGGAGCGCACACGACCGCGACGCCGAGCGCTCCCCGTCCGCGCGCCTCGTCGAAGCCCGCGACCGTGAACGGCGTCGACCCGCTCGCGCTGATCGCGACGACGGCATCGTCCCGGCCGACACCGGCCTCGCGAACGAGCCTCCGCCCGAGCTCGGCGTCGTCCTCGGCGTCGAACTCGTCGACCGCGATCGCGATCACCTGGCCGGGCGGCGTCCCGAACGTCGGGCTGCACTCGGACGCGTCGACCTCGGCGATCCGTCCGGAGGTGCCGGCGCCGAGGTAGACGAGGCGCCCTCCGCGGCCGAGCCGCTCGACGATCGCGTCGATCGCCTCTGCGAGCGAGTCGCCTGCCGCCGCGACCGCATCCGCGACCGTGTCGTCGGCGGCGTTCACGAGCCCGACGAGCGAACGCGTCGTGCGCGCCTCGAGCGGCGCCGCGCCCGTGAGCGCCTCCGTGACAGCCGCCCAGACGCGCGGCGCGTCCGGCGTCGCGAGCGCGGACATGTGCCCACACGCTTCGTAACCCCACGTCCACAGATCCTCGATCCCCGCGTCGCGCGCGCCCCGGATCGCGTCCTCCAGGTCGGGGATCTCGCCCTGCGTCAGCCCGAAGCTCGGCACCCAGAGCTGCGCGCCGACGCCGTGGCGCCCGCACGTCTCCGACAGCAGCCGCGCGAAGCGGTTGACGAACGCTCCGGCCGGCTCGCCCCAGTGCTTCCAGTACGGATCGGTGGCGAAGACGGACAGACCGGGAAGCGCGGCGACCGCGTCCCAGTCGGAGATTCCCTGCGCACCCTCGGTCGACGGCAGCAGGCAGATCGTGTTCTTCCCCCCGCGCTCGACGACATCGGCGACCGCTTCACGCAGGAAGCCGAGGACGGAGGCCTCGCGGAATACCCGCACCTCGGGGGTGAGCTCGCGAGGGATGTCGGCGCCGAAGCGCTCGCGGCAGTGAGCACAGCGGCACGTCCAGCGGGACGCGTCGTCGACGCCGACGTGGCGCGGGACGACCCACGCGGGCTCGTCCCAGAAGATGTAGTCGACGCCCGCGTCGATCGCCGCCCCGGCCCAACCCGCACAGAACGCGCGATACGCAGGACTGTTCAGGCACGCAGCCGCCACACGGCGGCCGTCGTCGAGCACCTGGCACTCCTCGGGGTGGAACGCAACCCAGCGGCTCTCCGCCTCACCGCCGAACGTGCGGCCGAGCCCCCATGGGCTCACCTGCACGGTCAACCCGGCCTCGTGCGAAGCGGCGACGATCTCGCCGAACGTCTCGCGGTAGTACGCGAGGTCGTTCTCCGAGAACGTGTGCAGGACGCCCGTATAGCCGCGCGCGGCGAGGTCGGCCATGTCGCGCCGAACGTGGCGGACGACCCGCACCCCGAAGTACGAGCAGCCGACGCTCGACGCGCGCGGTTGGAGGGTCACGTCCTCATCCTCGCGCATCTCCGATCAGTGGTCAATACCACTTACCCGCGTACCGCTCCTGCGGTCAGACCGAAGGCGATGCGGCGTTGGATGAGCAGGAAGAAGACGACGACCGGGACCGCCGTCAGCGTCGAGGCGGCCATCAGGGCTCCCCAGTCGGTCTGGCGGCTCGTGCCGAGGAAGTACGAAAGCCACACGGTCACGGTCTGCTTCGAGCCGTCGTTCAGAAGGACGCGGGCGAAGATGTACTCGTTCCAGCTCGTGATGAAGGCGAAGACCGAGGTCGCGACGAGCCCCGGCGCGACGAGCGGGAGGAGAATGCGGGCGAACGCGCCGAAGCGTGTGCTTCCGTCCACCATCGCCGCCTCCTCGAGCTCCTTCGGGATGCCGAGGATGAAGCCGCGAAGCGTCCACACCGAGAACGGCAGCGCGCCGGTGAGGTAGACGAGGATCACGCCCGTCAGCGTGTTCACCTCGTGGAAGCGGGCGAGCACGACGTAGAGCGGGATGATCAGCCCTGCGCCGGGAAGCATCTGCACCCCGATGACGAGGATGATGAAGAGCTTTCGACCGGTGAACCTGTACTTCGAGAGTGCGACGGCGGCGAGGAATGCGAGCACCATCGCGATCCCGACCGTCACGAGCACGACGACGAGGCTGTTCTTCACGTCCGTCCAGAAGAAGGGCTTGTTCAGGGCATCGCGGAAATGCTGCAGCGTCGGGTGCAGCGGGAACCACGTCGGCGTCAGCGCGTTGATCTGATCGTTTGTCTTGAACGCCGTCGAGATCATCCAGAAGACGGGGAAGACGGTCACGGCGAAGAGCGCGATCCCGACGACGTTCCAGCCGGCCCGGTGCGCCCGCCGCGCGTTCACGTGACCTCCCCGATCTTGATCATCCGGCGTACGTAGACGACGCTTAGCGCAGCGACGATCACGAGCATGAGGATGGAGATGGCGGCGCCGCGGCCGAAGTCCGCGCGCACGTATCCCTCCTCGAACAGATAGATGCCCATCAGGTAGTTGCCGGTGGTTACGTGCGCCTGCCCGATCAGGAGGTACGGCTGCGTGAAGACACCGAAGTCCCAAAGGATCGAGAGGCTCGTGAGGATGAGGATGACCGGCGTGATGACGGGCAGCGTCACGTCGAGGAAGACGCGCCACGAGCGCGCCCCGTCGATCTCGGCGGCCTCGACGAGCTCCTGCGGGACCTGAGAAAGCGCTGCGTAAACCGTGATCGCCACGAAGGGCAGCGCGCCCCAGACGATCAACGTCGTGACCATCGCGAGCTGGGAAAAGCTCGTGGTGTACCAGTTGTGCTGGAAGTAGTTCCCGACGTGGAGCTCGGTGAGGATGTAGTTGACGACGCCGTTCTGGACGTTCGTCATCCAGTTCCAGACCTGCACTGCGACGACCGGCGGCGTCGACCAGACGAGGACGAGACCGCCCGTGACGAGCAACCGCACCCACGTCGACAGGCGTACGAGCAGCAGGGCGATGAGCGTGCCGATCACGAGCGTCAGGGCGACGTTCGCCGCCGCGAAGACGAGAGTCCGCAGCAGCGTGTGCCAGAACACGCTGTCGTGCAGGACGGTTCCGAAGTTGTGCAGACCGATGTACACCCCGTGATGCCGGATCAGCTCGAACAGGCCGTACCGCTGGAGCGAGATCCGGACGAGGCTGTAGATCGGGTAGCCGAGGATCGCCCCCATCACGCCGACGACCGGCGCGACGAGCGCATACGGCACGGCGCCGCGGCCGAGACGGCTCAGCGACAGGCGACGATGCCGGGACCACTTGGTGGTGGTCCCGGCAGCGGTCGCCATCTCCGTCCCGCCTTCCGGCTAGGACTGGTTGAGCGTGTAGGCGATGTTCGCGCTGGCGGTGGACGCCGCCTGGCTCACGGAGAGCTTCCCGGTGAGGATCTGGGCCAGCATCGTCCGGAGGATATTCCCGTTCTCCACGTCGACCCAATGCTTCGCCTGCGGGACGAACCAGCTCCGCGCCGCGGCGCGGGCGTTGACGGTGTTGCCCAGCAGGTTGGTCGCGTTGGGGATGTTGCCCTTCGTCTGGAGCGACTGCTCGTTCGCCGTGCTCGTGAAGTCGGCGATCCACTGCACCGCCTGCGACTTCGAGCCGCTCTGTGCAGGCACCGCCAGGTCCGAGCCCCCGAGGAAGCCCGGGATCGGCTTGCCGGCGACGTGGCTCGGCATGACGAACTGCGCCGTGACCGACTTGTACTTCGTGCCCGTGCAGCAGCTGAACCACGCCGGGCCGAGGATGGCCGCGGTGAGGCCCTGCGAGTACACGGTGTAGGGAGCGGGATTCGCCTCGTCGAGCGTGGCCGCCGACCTCGAGGAGACCGTGTCGAAGAAGTTCTTGAATGCGGTCAGCCCCGCCACCGACGCCGGAGAGTCGAGCGTGCCGACCCACTTGTGCGCGTGGGTCGTGGCGATCGATCCGCCGTAGTCGAAGACCCAGTCGAGCGCGCTGTACCAGTCCGTCCCCGCGAGGTACATCGGCGTGAAGCCCTTGACGTTCTTCTCCAGCCGAGCGACCTTCTGGAGATCCGCGGTGAATTGCGCGATGCTCGTCGGGGCCTTCGTGATTCCCGCCTTCTTGAAGAGGTCGGAACGATAGGTGACGACCCGCGATCCCGCGTAGTACGGCACGCCGTACAGCTTGCCGCCGTACATGCCGGACTTCGCGAGGCCGGCGAGCCAGCTTCCCGCGTTCGGGAACTGCGACTTGCTCGACGTGAGGTCGGCGAATGCGCCGGATGCCATGTACGCCGTCATCTCGGTGTTGCCCATCTCGATGACGTCAGGCGTGTCGTTGCCGGCGATGGTCGCGTCGAACTTCTGCAGATGGTCGCCCCAGCTCTGATACTGGACGTTGACGGTCCAACCGGGGTTCTGCTGCTGAAAGGCCTGGTTCGCGGCCGCGACGACATCCGGCCAGCCGGACTGTGCGTCGACCTGCAACCAGACGGTCAGCTTGTTGGCCTGCACTCGCCCGTTGGCCGCGCCCGCGGTCGTCGCCACGACCGCAAACGCGACGGCGAGAGCGGCCGCCACGACAACCCGTACTCTCATGCGAGTCTCCTCGAGCCCTCGACGCTCTTCGCGGTGTGGCCCGTCAGAACGTCGATTGGTCTATACCAGTTGGCCACGGGCGAACCTTGGCACACCGGACCAACTGTGTCAACCCCTCCGGTGCGCGGTCAGCCCTGCGGTCGGTGGAGCTCGGTGACGATGCGGTAGCGGTCGCCGCGATAGACCGAGTGCACGAACTCGACGGTGCGGTCCCGCTCGTCGAGGCTCGTCCGTTCGAAGAGGAACGCCGGAGAATGGAGCGGCACGCCGAGCGCGGCCGACTCCTCTTCGTTTGTCACCGTCGGCTCGATCGCCTGGGTGCCGTAGGCGATCTGGATCCCGTACCGCTCGCCCAGGAGCGCGTAGAACGAGCCGGACAGATCCTTCGCCGTCAGCCCGGGAACGAGCCCCTGAGGCAGGTGCAGCGTCTCGATCGCCATCGTCTCCCCGTCCGCCAGCCGCAGGCGCTTGATCACGAGGATCGGCTCGGACGGCGAGACCTGGAGGAATCGCCCGAGGCGGGCGCCGGCGAGGATCGTCTCCATCGAGAGCGTCTTGCTCCCCGGCACCATCCCGCGCCTGCGCATGTCCTCGCTGAACGAGGTGATGGTGAGCTCCTGGGAGATCTTCGGCTGCTGCACGTACGTCCCGCTTCCGCGCCGGCGGACGAGATAGCCCTCGCGGGCGAGGTCGTCCAGGGCTGCGCGAACCGTGAGCCGCGAGACGCCGAGATCGGCGCTCAGCTGACGCTCGGACGGGATCGCATTGCCGATGCCGAGTCGCTGGATGAGATCCATGACCTGCTGGCGCGTGTGGCTCTGCTTCGTGACTCTCGGAACGCTCATCGCCGGGGGACTATAGCCGAGGGTCGCAAAATTGGTCAATGCCATTGCGTTCCGGCCGGATACCCGGTATAGACTGCGACAGCGTGGCCGGGATCGTCCTCGAGGGAGTCACCAAGGTGTTCAGCGGCGGCGTCGTCGCAGTCGACGAGGTCTCGCTCGAGATCGAGAGCGGCGAGTTCCTCGTGCTCGTCGGGCCATCGGGTTGCGGCAAGTCCACGCTCTTGCGCATGATCGCGGGCCTGGAGGACGCCACCGGCGGCACGATCACGATCGACGGCCGGGACGTTACGGGGCTCCCTCCTCGCTCTCGCGACGTGGCAATGGTCTTCCAGAGCTACGCGCTCTATCCGCACATGAGCGTGCGCGAGAACCTCGGCTACGGCCTGAAGGTGCGGAAGACGCCGAAGAAGGAGGCTCAACGGCGGGTCGAGGAGGTGGCGAAGCTGCTCGGGCTCGAGGAGATGCTCGACCGGAAGCCGGCCGCTCTCTCGGG
>JAGWRZ010000155.1 GCA_028876365.1 Acidobacteriota bacterium
GTCGGCGGCAACGCCGAGGCGGCACGCCGCGCCGGGATCAGCGTCCCCCGCATCCGCGTGCTCGTGTTCATGATCTCCGGCGCAACCGCCGGAATCGGCGGCATCATCTTCGCGGCGCAGGTGAACTCGGTCGCGCTCACCTTCCCGCCGGGCAACCTGCTGCTGAACGCGATCGCGTCGGCGGTCATCGGCGGGGTCAGCCTCTTCGGCGGTCGCGGCGAGGTGCGCGGCGCCCTGCTCGGCGCGCTCCTCATCGGCACGCTTCAGAACGGCCTGAACACGTTGAGCATCTCGAACGGCTGGATCTACATCGTCACCGGCGGCGTGCTCCTCTTCGCGGTCACGCTCGACACCTTCGTCGTCCGGCTGCAGAAGCGCTCGGGCCGCTAGCGCGACGCCTTCGCGAGCGCGAGCCGGCCGACCCGCACGCCGATCGTGCGGCCGAGCGCGATGTCCTCGGGCGTGTCGATGCCGCCTGCCAGCGCTTCCTCGCCCGCGGCCCGCGCGCGGCTGTCGTAGGACCGGCCGAGGAGCGCCGTCAGCACCTCGTCGGCGGCATAGGCGAATGCGCTCGCCTCGGCGACGCCGCCCGGCGACGCGGGGGTCGGCGACGGCGACGTCCACCGCGAGCCCGTCGGAAGCTGGTGGGCGAAGGCGAGGTAGCGGATCATCGAGATCGGCCGCGGGGCCTGGGATGCGCGCTTCGCGCCCCATGTCGTCACCGCCGCGTCGTTCAGCGCGCCGTTCAGGGCGAGGTAGAGGCGCAGGTCGCGCGCGAGGCTCCCAGGGGCCGATGCGACGGCGACGTGGTTCCACGCGATCGGGGACGTCCCGACGGCGAACGAGCGCTTCTGCGCGCTCGCGTGCAGCACCGCGAGCGCGGCCCGCCTGTAGGCGGCGGTCCCGAGCGGGCGGACGCGTACGGTCACGCGCGAGGCGAACGTCCGCACGTGGCCCCACTGTGCGTCGACAAAGCTCTGTCCTCCGCGCCCGACCGAGAGCGGCTGCCAGAAGGTCGGGTCGTGGACGGTCGAGCCCGGTTGGGAGACGACGAGCGGCTGATTCTCCGGCACGTACGTGGGGTCGGCGTAATGGAGCGACTCGTTCGACCCGTCGCCGCGGCCGGCGGCGATCGCCGCCGCGGCCACTCGGTTGCCGAACGCGGCGGGCGAGGCGCCGGCGGTGCCCGCGAAGTCGGGCGAGTAGCAGAGCGAGCGCATCCGCTTCGTCAGCAGCGCGAACGCCGGCGCGAGATTCGTGTCGAACGAGGCTCGCCAGAGGAGCAGCCGGAATGCGGCGTAGCTGACCGCGACGTCGGGTGAGGTCGACACGCTCGCCTGCCGCATCGCGGCCGCGAGGTCGAACAGGTCGCGCGCCTGCACGGGCTCGGAGGCGTCGCCGAGCTGGAGCACGTCGAGAGCCGTCGCGTCCCATATCGTCGCGATCGACTGCGCGCTCGACGCGGGCGTGCACGCCGTGAGCGCGTATGAAGAGGCGGCCGGCGTGCGCAGCGGCGGCTGGGCCGGCACGGCGACGGTGACGATGCGGTCCGCGCGGATGTCGTGCATCCGCGTCACGGCGCCCCACGGGTAGCGGACGGTCAGGGTGGGGACCGTCGTCGCGCTTCCGAGGCCGAAGTGGACGCGCGGGTCCTCGGACGAGAGGTAGCTGCTGCCCGCCGCCACCGTGCGCGACTGCTTCCCGACGGTGACGACCGCCCCGGGGGTGAAGCGCGAGAGCGCGACGTCGATCCAGTGCCCGCTCGGCCCCGAAGGGCGAAGGAGGACGAGCTTCCCGCCGATCGAGTTGATCGCGACGTCCATGCGTCCGTCGTTGCCCGCGTCCGCCGCGGCGAGCCCCCGTCCGTTCAGCCGCAGCGGAGCGAGGACGTTCGCGACGCCGAAGCCTTTCCCCGCCGGCGCGAGCACCTTCACCGGCTCCGCGTCCCCTGCGAGGTTCTTCACGGGGATCGCGCCCGCCGCCAGGACGAGATCGAGCCTTCCCGCGTTCGCGAGGTCGACGAACGACGCTCCCCAACCGGCGAAGCCCGTGCCGAGCGCGGGGTCGACGAGCGGCCGCGCGTTCGCGAAGCGCGCACCGTCCGCGCGGTATGCCGCCGTCGGCTCTCCGCGCGAGTTCGTGACGAAGAGCATGCCGTTCGCGGCGGCGATGCCCATGCCGGCGTACGGGTCGGCGACGCCGAGGGCCGGGCCGCGGTCCTCGAAGCGGAAGCCGAGGCCGGCGGGGTCGGCGGCGGCGCCGCCGGGCCACGGCACGTTCACGTACAGCTGATTCGGGTCCTCGTCGTTCGCGACGTACAGGTCGGGACGGCCGTCGCCGTTGACGTCGACGAACTCGGCTCCGAGCCCGTGCCGGAAGCCGGAGGCCTCGAGACCGGCTTGGACGCCGACCTCGCGGAAGCGGCCGCCGCCCTCGTTCAAGAAGAGGAGGTCGCGTACGCCCGCGACGTTCGTGGGAAAGCCCGCGAGCGAGCCGGGCACCGGGTCGTTCGGATCGGCATACCCGGCGACGAAGATGTCCGGCCTGCCGTCGCCGTTCACGTCCGCGACCGCGACGCCGGTGTACCAGCCCTGCGCGGGCAGACGCTGCGTGACGAAGGTGCCGCCGCGGTTCCAGAGGATGTCCACGCCGGTCGTCGTCGTCACGACGAGATCGGTGCGCCCGTTCCCGGTCAGGTCGGCGGCGGCGCAGCCGTCTCCCTGCACCGGCAGGTCGGCGTGCGTCGCGCGGCTCACGTTGCGGAACCTGCCGTGGACGTTCTCGAACAGCGCCGTCCGGGCGACGGGGTCGCCGCCCGCGTACGCATTGACGACGAAGAGGTCCTCCCAGCCGTCGTTGTTGTAGTCGAGCCAGCAGACTCCGCCGCCCATCATCGCGCGCACGTCGTTCGAGACGCCGGCGCTGAACGATCCCTGCGTGAAGTCGAGGCCGACCGACGCCGCGACGTTCCTGAGCGAGACACCCGAGAGCTCGCTGCTCGTGGGAGCGGACGCGACCCGCTGTCGCTTCGCGGCCGCCGGCAGCGCCCAGTGGCCCCCCGCGGTCTGGTGGAGGTCGTAGGTGACATCGGCGAGCTGCGCCGTCGCGGTCGGCGGGCCCTGCCCTCGCCCCTGCACGAGCCGGATCCGCATCGTGTCCTTCGTCGTCGCCGGCCTGACCGCGAGCAGGTCGTGCGCGATCAGCTCGGCGGTGTGGCGGTCGAGCTTCGTCTGGACGCCGCGCGACGGCAGGATCGTGATCGGCGGCAGCGCGCCCGGCGGCAGGGGGCGGAACGCGTTTGCCACGGGCGGCGGGCTCGCGAGCACGATCGCGGCGGCGGCCGCCCCCGCGAGCGCCGGGGCGGCGACGAGAAGCGCTCGCCGGTCGAGCGCGACCGGCACGAGCCGGAGCAGCGGCATCGCGACGCAGACGATCGCGAGCGCCCCGAGCAGGGCGACCTTGGCGGCGAACTCCGACGTCGTCGGCGCGATCAGCACCGAGGCGAGCACGCCGAGCGCCACCGCGTAGACGATGCGCGCGGCCGGCGACCGCGGTGTCGTCTTCGGGTCGGTGATCATGAAGAAGAGGAACACGAGCACCTCCGGCGAGGTGATCAGCACCCACCAGAAGTGGAGGCCGGAGATCGGGCCAAGATGCCAGCGCGCCGTCATAGAGTGGCCGGCGAGCGCGAGGACGCCGATGCCTGCCGCGAAGGAGATCCAGAACCCGACCGCGACGCGCAGCAGCTGGAGGCGCCACAGGATGGCGAAGCCTCCGCTGACGATGACGACGAGCGCGAGGGCGAGCCAGACGGACGTCGGCCCCCACCAGAAGTCGAGCGGAGCCGCCCGGTTGCGCCCGAGGGCGAGGAAGCAGATGACGAGGCCGATGTTCGAGGGGTTGAAGATGTGCCGGCCGCGCCACTTGATCACGTGCTTCGAGAGCAGCGAGACGGCCGCCGTGCCGGCGAAGATCCACCAGCCGCGGAGGCTCCACCAGTCGCCGTGCGCGGTGCCGGGCACACGGAGGACGAAGGCGACGCCGTTGCCGGTCAGCAACGCGCTGGCCGGCCACAGGAGCACGCGCTGCGCCCGGAACGCGATCGCCACCTCGAGCACCGCGCAGGTGCCGAGGGAGATCAGGATCTGCGCGATCGAGAGCCGGAAGTGGAAGCCGAGCTGCCCGATCACCTGGAGCGAGGTGATCGTCGCGGCCAGCTGCAGGCGCGGGTCGCGCAGCTTCGGCAGGAGCACCGGATAGCTCGTGCCCCGGATCTCGACCGCGGCCATCGGA
>JAGWRZ010000156.1 GCA_028876365.1 Acidobacteriota bacterium
AGCTGGCCGGCGATGAACTGCTTGCCGACCTCGGAGAGATGCCACTTGTCCTCCGCGTCGAAGAACCGGTTTCGACCGTCGGTGAAGAGCGACTGGTGCGTATGCATCCCCGATCCGTTCTCGCCGAAGAGCGGCTTCGGCATGAACGTCGCGTGGTAGCCGTGCTGCTTCGCCACCTCTTTCACGACGAGCCTGTAGGTGAGCATGTAGTCGGCCATGTCGAGCGCGTTCGCGAAGCGGATGTCGATCTCGTGCTGCGAAGGGCCCACCTCGTGGTGGTGGTACTCGACGGGGATCCCCATCGACTCGAGCGCCCGGATCGTGTCGCGCCGGACGCTCGTCGCTGCGTCCATCGTCGTCTGCGCGAAGTAGCCGCCCTCGTCGAGCGTCTCCGTCCCGGTCTCGTCCTTGAAGAGGAAGTACTCCGCCTCGGGCCCGACGTTGAACGTGTCGAAGCCCATCGACTGCATCCGCTCGAGGGCGCGGCGCAACGCGTGCCGCGGGTCGCCGTCATACGCCTCGCCGTCGGGTGTGACGACGTCGCAGATCATGCGGGCCGCGCGGCCGTCGGGCAGGACGCGAAACGTATCCGGATCGGGGATCGCGACCATGTCCGACTCCTCGATCGCGTTGAAGCCGGTGATGGACGAGCCGTCGAAGCCCATCCCGTCGTCGAGCGCGCCTTCGACCTCGCCGACCGTGATCGAGAAGCTCTTCAGGTGCCCCTCGAGATCGGTGAACCAGAGGAGCATGTCCTCGACGCCGGTCTCCTTCATCTGCTTCAGGACGCGCTTCCGCGCGTCAGGGTCGGACGTCGCCCGGTTCCTGCTCTCGACCTGCGCCATCGGTTCTCTCCTCTCGCTCACTCGGCCGAGATGGAGTCTACGGCGGCTAGCGCCAGGCGGTCTCCTGCACGAGCGCGCGCTCCTTCAGCGGCTCCCACCACGCGCGCTGCGCGGCGTACCACTCCACGGTCTCGCGCATCCCGTCGTCGAACGGGACGTCCGGTCTCCAGCCGAGCTCGCGCCGGATCTTCGACGAGTCGAGGAGATACCGGCGGTCGTGACCCGGGCGGTCGGGAACGATCGTCTTCAAGGAGGAGGGCTTGTCCGTCAGCTCGAGCACGGTGTCGGCGATCTCGTCGATCGTCTTCTCCACGCCGCTCCCGACGTTGTAGGTCTCGCCGACGCGGCCGCTCTCGAGGACGAGCTCGATCGCGCGGCAGTGGTCTCGCACGTGCAGCCACTCCCGCTTGTTCCGCGTCGAGGCGTACAGCGGAAGCGCGGCGTCGTCGAGCGCGTTCGTGACGAAGAGCGGGATCGCCTTCTCGGGGAACTGGAACGGCCCGTAGTTGTTCGAGCAGTTCGTGATCGAGATCGGGAGCCCGTACGTCTCGTGATACGCGCGGACGGCATGGTCGGCGCCCGCCTTCGACGCGTTGTACGGCGTCCGCGGGCGATAGGGCGATTCCTCGGTGAAGACCTCGTCGCTCTCGAGCGGCAGATCGCCGTACACCTCGCACGTCGACACGTGGTGGAAGCGCCGCACGCCCGCGTTCCGCGCCGCCTCGAGCAGCGTCTGCGTGCCGAGGACGTTCGTCCGGAAGAAGCGGCCGGGGTCGACGACGGCGAGGCTGTTGTGGGACTCGGCCGCGAAGTTGACGACGACGTCGACTCCCTTCAGCAGCTCCTCGCAGAGGTCGAGGTCGGCGATGTCACCCTCGGTGAACGCGATCCGGGCCTCGACGTCCGCGAGCGAGCTCCGCTCGCCGGCGTAGGTGAGAAGGTCGAGGACGACCACCTCGTCGGCGGGGTGCCGCTCGAGCCAGTAGTGGACGAAGTTCGAGCCGATGAAGCCCGCGCCGCCGGTGACGAGGAGTCGCATAGCGGCATGACTTTAGCCCGAGGCGACGAAATCCGATTTCAAAGCGATGCCCTGCTAGCTTCGGCCGCCTCCACGGAATGACTCGTCGCGCCCGCGTATCCGCCCTCTTCGCCGCAGCCCTCCTCGCCGCGGGGCCGGCGGCTGCCTCACGGGGCGACCTGCCGCCGGTCTGCGCCGCCGGCTGCGTCGCGGCCAAGCCCGGGTCCGGCGCGCTCTTCCTCTTCAGCGGCCACGGCTTCGGCCACGGCATCGGCATGAGCCAGTACGGCGCGTGGGGCTACGCGCTCCACGGCTACGACTACCAGCAGATCCTCGCGCACTACTACCCGGGGACGACCCTCGGGACGACGCAGACCTCGCTCGTCCGCGTCCTTCTCGCCGACGGGAAGAAGACGCTCAAGGTCTCGAGCACGGTGGCGTTCAGCGTGACCGACACGAACGGCGTCACGGTGCAGGTCCCGGCCGGAGCGATCACGCTGACGCCGAGGCTCGTCGTCGAGGGCCGGACGCTCGTTCCCCCGTTGACCTTCGACGCGGGCGCGGGTGGCTGGATGACTCTCACCCGCCCCTACCGCGGGCAGATCGAGGTCGACGTGGTCAACGGGAAGCTGCGCGCGATCAACGTCGTCGGGCTCGAGGACTACCTGTACGGCGTCGTCCCGGCGGAGATGCCGTCGACCTGGTCGCCGCCCGCGCTCGAGGCGCAGGCGGTCGCGTCGCGCTCGTACGCCCTCGCGACGAAGAAGGTGGCGGCGCCGTTCGACGTCTATGCCGACACGCGCAGCCAGATGTACCTGGGCGTGTCGCACGAGACTCCGGCGACGAACGCGGCCGTCGACGCCACCCGCGGCCAGGTCGTCATGTACGGCGGCAAGATCGCGGCGACCTTCTTCTCGTCCAGCTCCGGCGGCGAGACCGAGTCGATCGCGGACGGCTGGGGGGTCGCGCCCGTCCCGTATCTCATCTCCGTCGCCGATCCTTTCGACGTCCTCTCTCCCTACCACGACTGGACGGTGCCGATCAGCGCCAGGACGTTCGCGGCCGCGCTCAAGGTGAAGGGGCCGATCCTCGACCTCCAGACGGCCACCGACCCGGAGGGCCGCGTGAGCACGGTCACCGTGGTGCCGCAGCCGTCGGCCCTCGCGGTGTCGACCTCGGCGCCACCCTCCTTCGGCGGCGGCGCCGTCGCGAGCGCGCTGGGGCTACGCTCGACGTGGTTCAGCGTGTCGATGATGTCTCTCCAGCAACCCGCGCCCGTTGCCCCGGTCACCTACGGGTCGCCCGTCACGTTGACCGGGCTCGTCCGCGGGGTCGCAGGCGTCTCGCTCGAGCAGCGCGCCTTCGGCGGATCGTGGTCGCTCGTCGGCCCGGTGACTCCGGCCCCCGACGGGTCGCTGCTGCTCCCGGAGGCGCCGCTCGTCACGACCGACTATCGGCTCGCGACGCCGACCGCAGCGGTCGGATACGTGCGCGTGCGCGTCGCGCCTCTCGTCCAGGTGTCCGCCCCGACTCCGGGCGCGGTGGCCGGGACGGTGCAGCCCGTGCTCCCCGGCGTCCCGGTCGAGATCGACGTGCAGAACGCCGACCTGTCGTGGAGCCCGCTCGCGACGGGGACGGTCGCAGCCGACGGCACCTTCTCGGTGCCCGTCGACGTGCCCGCGGGAACGACGTATCGCATCGTCGTCACGCCCGGCCAGGGCTTCGCGGCCGGGATGACGGCGCCGCAGGTCTCGGGCGGGTAAGTGCGCCGAGCGCTGCTGCTGCTCGTCACCGCAGCTCTTGCGGTCGCGACTCCTGCGGCCGCATTCACGCCGCCGAACCCGCTCGCGCCGCGCCAGTGGTACCTCCAGGACGACCACGCCTTCGACGCGTGGGCGATTCCGCCGACCGATCTCCAGCCGGTGAAGGTCGCGATCGTCGATTCCGGGATCGACTGCTCGCTCCCCGACTTCGCCGGCCGGCTGCTCGCGGAGAAGAGCTTCGTCGGGGGGAGCCCGTGCACCGACACGGAGGGCCACGGGACGTTCGTCGCCGGCGAGATCGCTGCGAACCTCGGCGCGACCGGCATCGTCGGCATCGCGTACACGGCGCAGCTCCTGATCGCGAAGGTGGTGACGCCGGACGGCACGATCCCGCTCGCGGCGGAGGCGGCGGCGATCCGCTGGGCGGCGGACAGCGGCGCGCGTGTCATCAACCTCAGCCTGGGCGGGGTGCGTGACGTCCAGGACCCCGCGCACGACACGTACTCGCCGCTCGAGGCGGCGGCGGTCGCGTACGCGTACTCGAAGGGCGCCGTGCTCGTCGCCGCGGTCGGCAACGGCGACGAGGCGCCGTCCCAGCCCTGGCCGTACGCGAGCTATCCCGCCGCGCTCCCGCACGTCATCGGGGTCAGCGCGCTGACGCGGAGTGGAAACGTCCCCGACTACTCGAACCGCGATCCGGTCTTCAACGACATGTCCGCGCCCGGGTCGTCCATCTTCTCGACCTTTCCGCGGACCCTCACCGCCTTCAACACGGGCTGTCCCGACCAGGGCTACTCCGATTGCGGGACGGCCGACTACAGGAACGCCGAGGGGACGTCGTTCGCGGCGCCGCAGGTCTCCGCCGCGGCCGCCGTCCTCTTCGCCGTCGACCCGATGCTGACGAACAGCCAGGTCGGCTTCATCCTCGAACGCACCGCCGACGACGTCAACGCGACGAACGGCTGCCCCAAGTGCGGCCTCCTGCGCGACCCGCTCAGCGGCTGGGGCCGCCTCGACGTCGCGACGGCGGTGGAGGCGCTCGCGGGCCCCCTTCCCCCGCCCGACCACTACGAGACGAACGACGACGCAGGCACGAGCGCCTGGACCGTCTGGGGCACCCGGGACAAGCTCCAGGCGACGATCGACTACTGGGACGACCCCACCGACGTGTACCGCATCCACCTGGGCAGGCAGGAGCTGCTGCACGTGCAGCTCGCGGCGAGCGGCGGGCCGCAGCTCGAGCTCGAGTTGTGGAAGCCGAAGACGGTTCACGTCGACCGCGCGTCGTCGAAGCGCTTCCTCGCGATGCAGTCGATCTCGAACGGTCTCGCGTACAGGGCGCCTGCGGGCGGCTGGTACTACCTGGAGGTGCACGCCCCCTCGCCCGGGTTCGCGCCCTACACGCTCCAGCTCACGAAGACTGCCGCTCCAGAAGCTCCTCCGCGCTGACGCTGCGCAGCACCCGGGCGGGGTTGCCGACGACGAGCATGCGCGGCTCGACGCTCTTCGTCACGACGGCGCCTGCGCCGACGAACGCCTCCTCGCCGATCTCGATGCCGGGACAGAGGATCGCACCACCGCCGACGCGCGCACCGCGCCGGATGGTCGGGCCTGCGATCAGGTCGTGCCGCCGCTCCGTCCGGCCCATGAAGTTGTCGTTCGTCGTCACGACGCACGGCGCGATGAAGACGTGCTCCTCGAGCGTCGAGTACGCGGTGATGTACGCGTCCGCCTGGATCTTCGTCATCGCTCCGATCGTCGTGTCGTTCTCGACGAGGACGCCGCGCCCGACGACGACGTCGTCTCCAATCTCGACGCGCTCGCGCACGCACGACTGGTCGCCGAGGATGACGCGCGCGCCGACGCTCGCGCCGGCGAAGACGATCGCGCCAGTCGAGACGATCGTCCCGTCGCCGATCACGGTGGGCGGGAGCGGCTCGCGCTTCGCGGTCGAGCGTGGCGAGAGCGCCGGCTGCTTGCCGACGACGGCTCCTTCGAGCACCTTCACGCCCTCCCCGAGCACGGTGCCCGGATAGACGATCGCGCTCGGATGGACGTCAGCCACGCAGCGACTCCGTGAGCCGGTCGAGCGCGCGGACGACGCGCGCCCCGTCCTCGGCGACCTTGCGCCGGTCGCCCTCTCCGCGCACGAGACGCAGGAACTCCTGGCACTCGAGCTTGAGCGGCTCGTCGGTCGGGATCTTCGGAATGGAGATGTCGCCGGACCGCGTCTGCCACTCGCCATAGCTGTCCGTGCGCTTCCAGGGCGCCTTCTCGTAGATCGTCACCTTGCGCTCGAGCTCCATGTCGTCGAAGACGACCATCTTCTCGCGGCCGACGACGGTGATCTTCCGCATCTTGTGCGGGTCGAGCCAGGACAGGTGCATGTGCGCGATCTTCCCGCTCGGGAACCGCAGATAGCAGAAGACGACGTCCTCGACGCCCGGCGTGAGGAAGTCGCGGCCGTGCGCGACGCAGATCTCGGGCTCCTCGTCGAGGAGGTAGAGCATGACGGAGAGGTCGTGCACCCCGAGCGACCAGAGCGCGTTCTCGTTCGTCCGGACGATGCCGAGGTTCTGGCGGTTGCCGTACACGCAGAGCACGTCGCCGAGCTCTCCGTCGTCGATCAGCTGCTTCAGCTTGCGGACGCCGGGGTGGTACAGGAGCAGATGCCCGGGCATGAGCACGAGGTCGCGCTCGCTCGCGAGGGCGACGAGCTCGTCGATCTCTCCGGCGCGCATCGCCGGCGGCTTCTCGACCAGGACGTGCTTGTCGGCGGAGAGCGCGCGCCTGGCGAGGTCGTAGTGGGTCGGCACCGGCGTCGCGACGACGATCGCGTCGACCGTGCCGTCGGCAAGGAGCTCGTCGAAGCTCGCGTACATGCGCGCGTTCGGGTAGCGGGACGCGTAGCGCTCGCGCAGCTCCGGATCGAGGTCGCACAGCGCGGACAGCACGCCGAGATCGTCGAAGTTGCGCGCGAGATTCGGCCCCCAGTACCCGAGGCCGGTGACCGCGATCACAGCTTGAAGACCTTGTTCGACGCGGTCCCCTTCGCGCCGGTCGCATTGCGCAGGTCGACGACGAGCGGAGCCGCGTCGACGAGCGCGTCGTAGTCGATCGCCGAGTGCGCAGTCACGATCGCGACGCAGTCGTACGCCTTCGGCTCGAGCGCCGCCGAGCGCAGGCCGTCGAACTCCGCGACGTACGGGTCGTGATAGGCGACGTCGGCGCCTGCGTTGCGCAGCAGCTTGAGGAGCTTCTCGGCCGGCGACTCGCGCACGTCGCCGATGTCGGCCTTGTACGCGACCCCGACGAGCAGGATCTTCGATCCCTTCAGCGACTTCTGGGCGCCGTGGTTGAGCGCCTGCGAGATGACCGAGCGGCAGAAGTACGGCATGTTGTTGTTGATCTCGCCCGCGAGCTCGATGAAGCGCGTGTTGAAGTCGAACTCGCGCGCCTTCCAGGCGAGGTAATACGGGTCGAGCGGGATGCAGTGCCCGCCGAGACCCGGGCCGGGCTGGAACGGCATGAAACCGAACGGCTTCGTCGCCGCGGCGTCGATGACCTCCCATACGTCGATGTCCATCCGGTCGCAGAGCTGAGCGAGCTCGTTGACGAGCGCGATGTTCACCGAGCGGAAGATGTTCTCGAGGAGCTTCGTCAGCTCGGCCGACTCGGCCGTCGACACCTCGTGCACGTCGTCGAGCGCCGACCGGTAGAGGTTCGCAGCCGCCTTCGTCGACTCCGCATCGATTCCGCCGACGACCTTCGGCGTCGACTTCGTCGTCCAGTCGGTGCGACCGGGATCGACACGCTCGGGCGCGAACGCGAGGTGGAAGTCGGCGCCGGCCTTCAGGCCGCTGCCCGCCTCGAGCACGGGCTGGAGCACCTCCCGCGTCGTGCCCGGGTAGGTCGTCGACTCGAGGACGACGACGTGACCCTTCTTCAGGTGGGGCGCGATGGCGCGGGCCGCGCTCTCGATGTACCCGAGATCGGGCTCGCGCTGGGGCGACAGGGGGGTCGGGACGGCGATGACGACCGCGGCGCAGTCGCGGACGACCGCGAAGTCGGTCGTGGCGGTGATCGAGCCGGCATCGACGAGCCGCTTCAGCGCCGCCGACGGAACGTCCTCGATGTGGCTCTCGCCGCGGTTGATCCCGTCGACGACCGCCTGCTGGACGTCGACGAGAACGACGCGCTTGCCCGCCTCGGCGAAGGTCTGGGCGTGCGGCATGCCGACGTAGCCGGCTCCGATGATCGCGATCTCGGGGTTCACGCCGCGGCAAGGCTAGCTGCGACCCGTGGAGCCGCCGACCCGTCGCCGTACAGGGGCGGGCGCTCGTCCGGCATGCGCGCCTGCGCCACCGCGGCTGCGAGCAGCTCGGGATCGTCGTCGACGAGCACGTTGGCGCCGGCCTCGACGGTGTCCACCCACTCGGTCGACGGCCGGGCGGTGACGCACGGGACGCCGTACCAGTACGCCTCCTTCTGCAGGCCGCCCGAGTCGGTGACGATCACGCGCGCCTGCGAGGCGAGCGCCGCCATGTCGAGGTACCCGAGCGGCTGGACGACGCGGACGTTCCCGGGAAGCTCCGCCAGTCGCGCGCGCGTGCGCGGGTGCGCGGGGAAGACGACCTGCTCGCCGGTGCGGCGAAGGCCGTCGACGATCCGGGCGAGCCGTCCCGGCTCCACGTTCGCCTCGCGGTGAATCGTCGCGACGAGGTATCCGCCCGGCTCGAGCGCGAGCCGCTCGAGGACGTGCGAGCGCTCGCGCGCGACGGGTGCGAGCCGGATGCTCGCGTCGGCCATGACGTCGCCGACGACCTCGACGGCGCCGCGGACGCCCTCGGCGGCGAGCGTTCGCCGGGAGCGCTCGTCGGGACAGAGGAGGAGCGCGGCGATGCGGTCGACGGCGATGCGGTTTCGCTCCTCCGGCATCGACAGGTCCCCGCTCCGCAGCCCGGCCTCCACGTGCGCGACGCGCACCCCGGCGGCCGCCTGCGCCCCGGCGAGCGTCGAGTTCGTGTCGCCGTACACGAGCACCCAGTCGGGCCGCTCCGCCTCGACGGCTCGGGCGATGCCCGGCCGCATCGCCTCGGGGGCGGCGGTGCGCAGCTCGAGCCGGTATGCCGGCTCGGGCAGGCCGAGCTCCTCGAAGAAGACCTCGGACAGCTCGCGGTCGTAGTGCTGGCCGGTGTGGAGGACGACCTCGTCGATGCCCGCCTCGCCGAGCGCGACCGACACCGGGCCGGACTTGATGAACTGCGGCCTGTTGCCGACGATCGAGAGGACGCGCACGGCCACGAGGCTACAATGGCCGCCGCCTCGGGCCGTTAGCTCAGCTGGTAGAGCAGGGGACTCTTAATCCCAAGGTCGCAGGTTCGATCCCTGCACGGCCCATCATCCCGCGCTCGCGCGCCTCCGACTTTCCGCCGCGGGCGCCACCGGCTAGCGTGTCCGCTCGATGGTCCAGCTCGAAGGTCGCGTGATCGAGACGGCCGAGAGGCTGCTCGCGAACGTCGAGCGCGTGGTCGTGGGGAAGCGGGAGGAGATCGCGCTCGTCCTGTCGGCGCTCATCTCGGGCGGGCACGTCCTGCTGGAGGACGTGCCCGGGACGGCGAAGACGGTGCTCGCCCGCGCCATCGCCCGCAGCCTCGACGGCGCGAGCTTCGCCCGGGTGCAGTGCACCCCCGACCTCCAGCCGACCGACATCACCGGGCTCTCGATCTTCGATCAGAAGACGCGCGAGTTCGAGTTTCGCCCCGGCCCGGTGTTCGCGAACGTCATCCTCGTGGACGAGGTCAACCGCGCGATGCCGCGCACCCAGTCTGCCCTCCTCGAGGCGATGGCGGAGCGTCAGGTGACGATCGACGGCGTGACACGGCCGCTGCCCTCGCCGTTCCTCGTCATCGCCACCGAGAACCCGATCGACCTGGAGGGGACGTTCCCGCTCCCGGAGGCCCAGCTCGACCGCTTCGCGCTGCGGACCGCGCTCGGCTACCCGACCGAGGACGAGGAGGTGTCCGTCCTGGCGGCGCAGCGGCACGGCCATCCGATCGACGACATCGATCCGGTCGTTCCCGCCGTCGAGCTCGGCGCGCTCCTGGCCGGCGTCGAGAACGTCTACGTCGACGAGCTCGTCGTGCGCTGGATCGTGCAGCTCGTGCGGACGACGCGCGCGCTCGAGGGAGTCGCCGTCGGCGCATCGGTCCGCGGCAGCCTCACGCTCGAGCGCACCGCGCGCGCATGGGCGTTGCTCCACGGCCGCGACCATGTCGTGCCCGAGGACGTCGAGCTCCTCTTCCTGCCGGTGCTCGGCCACCGGCTGCTGCTGACGACCGCGTACATCGCGGAGACGCGCTCGCTCGGGCGCGCGGTCGCGCTCGCCCGCATCCGCGACCGCGCGCTGGAGCTGGCGCCGCCGCCGGCGCCCGACTGGGATCGCTGAGCGCATGTCGTCGGGCGAGCGGCGCACGTTCCCGCTCGTGCCGCGGCGGCGGCTGACGGGCCTTCCCTTCGGCGACCTCCCGAGCCGCCGGCGCGGCCACGGAAGCGACATCATCGGTGTGCGGCCCTACCAGGCGGGCGACCCGGTCGGCTCGATCGACTGGTTCGCCTCCGCCCGCGCGTCCTCTGCGTCCGGCGGGGACGAGTTCGTCGTGCGCGAGCGCGCGGCCGACGAGGCTCCGCGCGTCGTAGTGGTCGCCGACCGGCGGCCGGCAATGGGGCTCTATCCCCCCTCTCTGCCGTGGCTCGCGAAGCGCGACGCTCTGCGCGAGTCGGTGGCGGCGATCGTCGCGAGCGCCGCAGCCGCCCGCGCCGACCTCGCCGCGCTCGACTTCGGCGACGGCGGCGCCGAGCCGTACTGGCTCCCGCCCGGGCGCCGCGAGCGACAGTGGCAGATCGCCGAGCGCGAGAACGGGACGACCCCGTTCGCCGCGCCGGAGGACAACCTCGAGCTCGCGCTCGCGTTCCTCGGGCGGCGCCGCACCGAGCTACCGCCGGCGACGTTCGTCTTCGTCGTGTCCGACTTCCTCGCGATGCCGCCGGCGGAGACGTGGCAGGACGCGGTGGCACGCGGCTGGGACGTGGTGCCGGTCGTCATCCAGGACCCGGTGTGGGAGCGGAGCTTCCCGGCGGTCGGCGGCGTTGCGCTGCCGGTCGCCGATCCAGGCACCGGCCGCGGCAGGCTCGTGCGCCTGAGCACGCGGCAGGCGCGGCGTCGCCGCGAGGCGAACGAGCGCCGGTACGCGGAGCTGCGCGCGGAGCTGGAGTCGTTCGGGTTCCAGCCCGTCGCCGTCATGGACAGCGCGCCGGCGGCGGTGGACGCCGCGTTCATCGAGTGGGCCGAGGACCGCAGGCGGAGCCGATGGCCACGGTGACGCGCATCACCGTCGCCGCGACGGCGATCGCAGGCGCGGCGGTCGCGGGCGTCCTCCTGCTCGGCCACCGGACCTCGTCGGCGGCCATCGCGCCCGCCACGCCGGTGGCCGTACGCGCGACGTTCGACCCGCCCGTCGTTCAGTTCGGCGATCCGGTGAGCGCGCAGATCGTCGTCCTTCTCGACCGTCACGCCGTGCGCGCGCAGACGCTGCACGTCGCCGACGGGCTGGCACCGCTCACACCGCTCACCGCACCGGCGACGACACGCACGGTCTCCGGGCGGCTGGAGAGCGTGACGATCACGCAGCGCCTCGCGTGCCTCACCGACCCGTGCATCGCCCGCTCGCTCGCGTTCCCGCCCGTGCATGTCACGGTCTCGGGCGGCGCCGCGACCGCACACTGGCGGCCGCTTCAGGTGAGAGGCCGCGTCGGCGCCGCCGACCTCGCCGCGTCCTCACCGCCCTTCGTCGCGGACGCCGCCCCGGGCCCGGCCACGTACGCCGTCCCGCCGCAGACCGCTGCGAGGTTGCTCGACGTCGTCGCGGCGCTCGCGGCGCTCGGGGCGGTCGCGCTCCTCTCCCGGCAGGCACTCGCGTGGAGACGCCGCATCCGGCGGGCGCCGGCCGCGGACGCGCTCGCGCGGGCCATCCGGCTCGCGCGCGAGTCGGAGGGGCGCGACGTCCCGGACCGCCGCCGCGCGCTCGGCCTGCTCGCCCGTCTCCTCGACGGCGGCCTTCGTCGATCTGCGAGCGAGCTCGCCTGGTCCTCGTCCCGGCCCGAGCCCGCGACCGTGGACGAGCTCGTCGCGCGCGTCGAGGAGGAACGCACGGCGTGAACGCGATCCCTCTCGCCGACGCCGCGGCCCTGCGCCCGCCCGCGCGGACGACGCTCGCCGTGCGCGCGCTCCTCGCCGCCGCCGCGCTCGGCGCCGCCGTCGCGTTCCTCCTCGCCTCCCGGAACCCGCACACGCGAAGCATCGTCAGCCTGCCGAGCGGGGCGAACACGATCCTCGTGCTCGACGTCTCTGCGAGCATCTCGTCGGACACGTTCTCGCGCATCGGGGGAACGCTCGAGGCGATCTCGCGCAGCCGCAGCCGCATCGGCCTCGTCGTCTTCTCGGACACCGCGTACGAGGCGCTCCCTCCCGGCGTTCCCGCCTCCGACCTCGCGCCGCTCGTGCGCTACTTCACCCTGCCGCCCCAGAGAACGCCCGGTTTCGCACCCGCGTTCCCCACGAACCCGTGGACGAGCACGTTCACGGCGGGCACGAAGATCTCCGCCGGGCTCGAGCTCGCGCACACGCTCGCGCTCGCGCAGCGCCCGCGGCCGGCAGTCGTGCTCATCAGCGACCTCGACGACGACCCCAACGACCTGGCGAGCCTCGCCGCGGTCACCGCCGCATACCAGCGCGACCACGTCCCGATCCGCGTCGTCGGCCTCAATCCCTCGCCGGCCGACGTCATGCTCTTCCAGCGCCTGCTCGGGCCGGCCGCGCCGATCGCGCAGGCGCCGACACTCGACCAGGTGCCCCCCCACGACGTCACGCCCTACCCGTGGACGCTCGTCGGGCTCGCGATCGCCGCCGCGCTCGCGCTCGGGCTCCGCGAGGCATGGTCGCCGCGCCTGGAATGGGGCCCCGCGTGAGCGCGGTACGCATCGGAGCCGCGGCTGCGCTCGCCGGCGTGGCGGTGCTCGCTGCGCTCCTCGCCGCCGACGTACGCAGCTGGCCCGCCGCGCTCGCGAAAGGAGACGCGGTCTTCGCGGTGGCCCCGGGCGCGACGACGTGGGCTCCGCCGACCTCTCTCGACGGCCTCGCGCGATCGCTCCTCGGCGTGCAGCCCGACCTCGAGCAGCGCCGCGCCCTCCAGCAATACGCGCTCGCCGCAGCGATTCCGGCGCGCCTCGACACGGCCGTCGCGCTCCAGACGCAGAGAGCGCAGGCCCAGACCGCGCTCGAGGCCGTCGCCGCATCGGCCGATCCGGCGCGAGCCTCACAGGCGCGCACGCTGCTCGGCATCCTCGCCTTCGACGAGTCGGCGGAGGGAGCGGGCTCGAACGAGGCCGACACCGCGATCTCCGACTTCACCAACGCCGTCCGCGCCGACCCGGCGAATCTCGCGGCGAAGTTCGACCTCGAGCTGATGCTCCGCCTCACCGCAGCGCACGGATCACGTCCCGGAGCGGGAACCGCGCACTCCTTCGGGCGGGGGGGAAGCCGCGGCGCCGGCGGCGGCGTGCCCGGAAGCGGGTACTGACGACCTTCCTGACCCCCCTCGGTGCGCTCGTCGCGCTCGCCGCCGCCGTCCCGCTCGCGAGCTGGGCGGCCGGCCGACGGCGCGTGCGCGCGGTCAGACGGGCGCTCGAGCTCCCTCGGCCCTCCGTCGCACGCTCCTGGCGCGCGCTCGCGGTCGCCGGGGCGATCGCGCTCCTCGGCCTCGCGGCGGCGCAGCCGGCGCTCACCCGGGCCTCGAACATCCGCGAACGCAGCGATGCGGAGGCGCTCTTCGTCATCGACACGTCGCGGTCCATGGCGGCGTCGGCGACGCCGCGATCGCCCATTCGGCTCGAACGCGCCGTCGCGGCGGCGATTCGGATGCGCGCGGCCATCCCGGATGTCCCGGGCGGCCTCGCGACGCTCACCGATCGCGTGCTCCCCGACCTCCTCCCGGTTCCCGACGTCGCCGGCTTCGACGCCGTCGCCGCACGCGCGGTGGCGGTCGAGGCACCGCCGCCGAGCGAGACCGCAGTCCGAGCGACGACGTACACCGCGCTCGACGAGATCGCGTCGGACAACTACTTCGACCCGCAGGCGCGCCTGCGCCTCGTCGTGCTCCTCACCGACGGCGAGACGAACCCGGTCGACGCGGGATCGATCGCGCAAGCGCTCTCGCCCGCCCGCGGCTACCGCTTCGTCGCCGTTCGCTTCTGGCACTCCGGCGAAGCCGTGTACGGCGCCGGCGGAAAGCCCGAGAGCGCGTATCAGCCCGATCCCGTCGGACGCATCGTCCTCGACGGTCTGGCGCGCGCGCTCGGCGGCCGCATGTTCGAGGAAGGCGATCTCGGCGCGGCGATCGCGTACCTTCGGGAAGCGGCCGGACACGGGCCGACGAGAGCCTCGCGCGCGGTCACGGTGAGCCGTCGCCCGCTCGCGCCGTACCCGGCGGGGATCGCCCTCGTCCTCCTCGCTCTCGCCCTCGTCCCTACTCGCCTGCTCGGCCGCCCCGTAGACTCCGGAGTCCGGTGATCTTCCGCATGCTCCCGCGGGCGGCCGCCGTCCTCGCCGTCGTCGCGGCAGGAGGCTTGCTGCTCGGTTCGGCCGCCGCTCGCACCGGCGCGCCGGCCCTCGCCAACGTCGGCTGGGGCGGCTTCGGGAACACCCCGGACGAGCTCAGGCACTCCCCGCTGACGCAGATCACGCCGAGCAACGTCGCACGGCTCGGGCGGTCGTACACCGTCGACTTCATGAAGATCGACCCGAGCGTGCGCAAGGGCGAGCAGTCGTATCCGGTCGAGTCGAACGGGACGATCTACATGACGACGAACGACGACAACGTCTGGGCGCTCGACGCGACCACCGGACAGGTCAAGTGGCGATGGACGCCGCCGGATGTGGCCGTCTTCAAGAACTTCGGCATCGTCGCCAACCGCGGCATCGCACTCTGCGACGGCCACGTCTTCGAGCTGACGCTCGACATGACGATCGTGCAGCTCGACGCCGCCACCGGCGAGCTGCAGCGGCGGGTGCCGATCGCGCGCGCCGTCCCCGGCGCCTCGGCGGACAACGGCTACTCGGAGACGAGCGCGCCGATCTGCGCGGACCATCGGCTCATCGTCGGCGCCGCAGGCTCCGACTACGGCGTCCGCGGCTTCGTCATGGCCTACCGGACGAGCGACCTCAGCCCGGCGTGGCCGAACCCGTTCTGGACGGTCCCACCGAACGGGACGGAGTGGCGGAGCGGCTCGACGCTCGCCGGCGGCGGCGTCGTGTGGACGCCGACAACGGTGGACACGACGACGAGCACGCTGTACTTCGGCACCGGGTCGGCGACACCGCTCTACTTCCCCTCCGTCCGTCCCGGGCCGGATCCGCGCGCCGACTCGCTCGTCGCCGTGAACCTCGTCACGGGCCGGATGAAGTGGTGGCAGCAGCAGATGTCGTTCAACGAGTGGTCGTACGACACCGCGCAGCCGCCGCTCGTCTACACGGCCAAGGTCGGCGGCAAGACGGAGCGCATCGTCTCGGTGGCGACGATGGAGGGCTACTGGTTCGCCTACGACGCCGCGACCGGGCGGCCCGTCTACCAGCGGATCAAGGTGATCGACCGCGTCGAGCATCCCAGCCTGCAGCCGGGCAAGCCGGTCGCGGTCTATCCCGGGTCGATCGGCGGCCTCAACTACTCGCCCGCCTCCTACGACCCGCAGACGAACGACGTCTACAACGCGGCGGCCGAGACGGCGGCGATCGACGTGCAGGCTGTGCTGACGCCGAGCGAGAAGAGGCGGAAGTTCACGCTCGGCGACGTCTTCCTCGGCCTGCAGAACGGCAACTTCGGCTCACTCCTGCCCGGTTGGCACGACCACGGCTCGATCAGCGCGATCGACGTCGACACCGGGCGCCAGGTGTGGAAGCTGGAGACGCCGGAGCCCGAGCGCGGCGGCGTGACCACGACCGACGGCGGCGTCGGCTTCGCAGGGGGCGGCGACGGGCTCCTGCGCGCGTTCGATGCGAGGAGCGGCAAGGTGCTCTGGACGTTCCAGACCGGCCACCAGATCGCCGCCGGGCCGTCGGTCTTCTCGGTCGACGGCAAGGAGTACGTCGCCATCACCGTCGGCGGCACGCCGACCTCCTCGGGCGGCGGCACGGCCACCCAGCTGCAGGTCTTCACCCTCGACGCCTCGCAGTCGCAATCGTCCCCGCCCGCGCTGCCGACGCCGTTCAAAACGACGAACCGCGCAGCACCGTCGGCGCGCCCCGGGCTCGCCGCGCACCGGACGGCGCGCACCGGGATCGGCACGATCGCCGTCCGAAGCGGCCTCGTCGTGCAGCCGTGGCAGGCCGACTCGTCCAACGTCGAGGCCGTGACCGGCCGGGTGCTCTGGAACGGGCGCCCGGTGGCCGGCGCGCACGTCGAGGTCGGCGCCTACCTCGTCCCGGCCGCGACGGCGAAGGACGGCAGCTTCTCGGTGGACGCAGACGTCACCGTCCCGGGCCGGCGCACGGTCAAGGTCGTCTCGCTGAAGGGCGCGACCCTGAACGGCCGCGCACTGTCCGCGGGCCGGCAGAGCGCCGTGCTCGCCGCGACGGGCGCCTTCAGCATCGGCTATGCGCTCCGCGACCTGCACGCCCGGGTGCACGCGGGCAACGTGGTCGTGACCGGGCGGGTCGTCGACACGTCCGGACAGGCGCCGCCGCCCGTTCACGTCCTCACCTACCAGCTCACCGGCACGGTCACCGACGCGAGCGGGAGGCCCGTGCAGGGCGCGGTCGTCATCACGCGCACGCAGGACCGCGACTTCTGGACGCACTCGTCGGCGACGGATGCGAACGGGCATTACACGTCCGTCTTCGCCGCCTCGGACGAGAGCAACGAGGATCCCGTGCCGCTCAGCGTCGGCGTCGCTCTCGGGAACCTCGCCTACGGCGGCGCCGTCGGCACGATCGTCGACTTCGCACGCCTGAAGAGCGCCGTGATGAACATCCAGCTCGGTTCGGGGACCGCGTACACGGTGCAGCCGACGACGTCGTACGCAGGCGCCGTCTACTCCGGCCTCGTCGTCGGCGTGACGGTCGGCGGCACGATCGTCAAGCCTCTCGCCGAGACGTGGCCGAGCGCGGCGGGGGCGTTCTCGATGACGCTGCCCGCGTCCGTCCGCGGGCGCACGCTCAGCTTCTGGGAGAATCAGCGGCAGTCGTTCTCACGCTTCACCGCCCGCCCAGGCGGCCCGATCGATCTTCGCTCATGGCCCGCACAGCTCGACAGCGCAGTGCCTGCGGATCTGGCCAAGCTCGTCGTCGCGCGCTAGCGTCCGGCCCGGTCCTCGCCTGATGCGGTGGTTCCTGGCCACCCTCCTGTCCGGAGCGGCGCTTTTCTCCGGGGGCCCGCCCGCGCAGACGTTCGCGACGGCAGGAGCACGCGCGACGACGGCGTTGCTGGACGTCTGGTACGCAGGCAACGGCCTGTGGCGCGCGTGCGATGCGCCCGGCTGTCCGACGGGCAACCGCGACTGGGGCTTCGACTCGCTCACGTACACGCTCGCCCTCCGCTACCGGGCAACGCACGACGCGTCGCTTCTCGTGCCCCTTCGCGAGCTCGAGCAGACGGCACCGGCCTATCCCGCACCGTGCACGAATGCCTCGACATGCGCCTCGTGGAGCGACGTGCCGATGTGGGATGCGATCGCGCTCCTCGACGAATACGCGATCACGGGCGACGCCGGAGCCCTGAGCAAGGCAGAGGCGGCGTTCGCCTTCGTCGACCGCTCGACCGTGTATGCGCTCGGAGCCTGCCCGCGGATCCCCTACCAGCAGCCGGGAGGCGGCGGAAACGAGCTGAAGACGCTCGAGACGGAGGCGAACTACATCAGGGCCGCGCTCCTCCTGTACGGCGCGACGCACGAGCAGGCGGACCTGACGGCGGCCGAGACCGCCTACGACGCGGCCCGCACATATTTCCTCGATCCGTCGGTGCCGCTCTACACGGTCTGGGTGTTCGATGACGGCGCCGCGTGCACGCAGGTGCCGCACCGCTTCTTCGCGTCGGTCAACGGCGACATGATCGCGGCCGGTGTCGAGCTCTATCGCGCGACGGGCAGTCGAGACTACCTCGACGAGGCGACCGCGACCGCGCGTGCGGTCGCCGGCCGGCTCGACGACCCGCGCGGCGTCTTCACCGACCTGCAGGCCGAGAACGACGTCGTCGAGCCGCTGGTGGAGGGAATGGCCGCCCTCGCAGCGGACGGGCAGGCATTCGCCCGCCGGTGGATCCTCCGCAACGCCGGCGCCGCGCTCGCCGCGCGCGCTCCCGACGGGTCGTTCGGCCGCTTCTTCGACGGGCCGCCGCCGGCGCCGGCGGCCGCCACCGCCTGGCAGACGAACGGGGGCCTCGCGATCGAGATCGCGGCGGCCGCGCTCGCGCCGCGCACGGCGACCGGCCCCGCGAACGCGTGGGCGCACGCGCGCGTCGTGCCGGACGACGTCTCCACCCTGCCTGCCTCGATCAGCTTCCACGGCTCTGCCGTCGCGCTGTACGGGACGCTCGGTGAGCAGTGCTGCGAGCCCGGGCATGCGCGCGTCTTCGTCGACGGCCGCGAGACCTTCGACGGGACGGGCATCTGGCAGAACAAGTCGAGCTCGGGCCGCACGATCCCGGACACCGTGCTCTTCGCCTGGCGCTGGCCGCGCAGCGGGATGCACACCATCTCGCTCCGGCCCGGGGTGGCGAACGGAAAGGAGGGCGGCTCGTTCCTCCACGTCACCGCGTACCGCGTCCTGCGCTAGGAAGATGCGCGGCGGCCGCCTCGAGGACGGCCGCCGCGCGTTGTCCTTCTCGTTAGGGAAGCGCGAACGTGTAGACGTAGTCGCCGCGGATGCGGCGCGGATCGAGCAGGCCGTACGGCCTCGTCACATCGTTGTGACCCGACCCGCCGTCCTCGACGGTCACGTACTCCTTGCCGTTCACGGTGTAGACGATCGGCGCCGCCGACACGGGATACGGCATGGGCGGCGACGTCCACAGGGACTGACCGGTCTTCGTGTCGACTGCCTCCAGGTAGCCGTCACCCTGGCTGCCGTTGCCGGTGCCGAAGTGACCGACGAAGGTGATTCCGCCGGCCGTGTTCGCCGAGCCGGAGTAGCAGACGGCCGACCAGTGCTGGTGCCACGTGAACTTGCCGGTCTGGACGTTCAGAGCGGTGAAGTTCCCCGAGTTGCTGAGCGGCGACGAGCCGTCGGCGACGCCGAGGCGGTTCGCGCCCAGGCCGCCGTACACGCCCGCGACCTGCGAGGCGGGCGGGATCTGCTCCATCGCCGTGGCCCGGCCGGTGACACCGCACGTCACCATCGAGTGGATCGACGGCGCATACGAGCTCGCCGGCCAGTCCATCATCTCGAACGGCATGACCGTGTACTGCGTCGTGTCGTACGGCGTGTAGGCGCACCCGAGCTTGAAGGGCTTGCCGTCGGGCGCGGTCGCCGTCGCGTACGGGAGGCCGGCCGACGTCAGGGCGTCGGGCGTCGTGCACGGGAT
>JAGWRZ010000157.1 GCA_028876365.1 Acidobacteriota bacterium
CGCCTTCGTCGCCGCCTCCGTCGGGCGGCGCGACATACGTCTTCTTCTCGACCTCCGACACGCAGCCCTCGACGACCACCTCGTCCACCGGCACGTCGAGCGGCACGTCGAGCACGACCGTCACCCCGGCTCCGTCGACCGACGTGTCGAGCGGCACGCCGCCTGCGACCTCCTCCACCGGCACCCAGACACCGGCCACCGACACGACGCAGGTCGCGCCCCCGACGCCGCCGGCCACGACGTCGACACCGCCGGCGACACCCGACCCGAGCACGGTGCCCGCTCCCTCCGACCCGCCCCTGCCCGTCGGCTCGACCGGCGCGACCACGCCCTCGACGCCGCAGACGAACACGCCGGTCGACGGTGCATCGTCGGTCGGTGCGACGACGCCCACCGTCCCGACGGTGACGACGAGCGGCAGCCAGACCCCGACCGCGACGACGACGTCGAACGACCCGAGCGTCACGGGAGCCACCTCCACGTCGGGATCGGGGACGGCGGGCTCCGGCAGCGGCGCAACGGCCGGGTCGACGACGAGCACGACGCCGCTCGGCGGCACGAGCAGCACGCCGCAGGCGGTCGACCCGGCGAGCACCGATCCCGCCGCGACTCCCGGCAGCGGCCCGTCGCCGCCGGCCGCATGGACGCTCTCTCTCGCCCCGACCGCAAGCGCGGTCTCCGTCTCGGTCGACGGGACGAACCTCGACGTCACCGTCGACGGCGTCGTCACGAGCCGTCCGCTCGCGGAGGTCACCTCGCTCGCGATCACGGGCGGGAACGCGCTCGCTGTCGACCTCGGCGGCGGCGCCATCTCCGTGCCCGTCTCGTACACCGCCGCGACCGCCGGATCGGTGTCGGTCGGCTCCGGCGCCGGATCGACGTGGACGTACGACGGCAAGTCGAGCCTGCAGGTCGCGGGCGGCGGCATCGCCGGCCTCTCCGTGCAGAACGTGACCGCGATCAGCGCGGGCGGGACGAGCGACACGCTCGTCGGCCCGGCGGCGAACACGACATGGACGATCAGCGGCGCCGACTCGGGCACCGTCGACTCGCTCTCGTTCAGCGGCATCGAGAACCTGCTCGGCGCGCCGAACAACCAGGACACCTTCGTCCTGCAGCAGAACGGCTCTCTCTCGGGCGGCCTCGACGGCGGCGCCGGCGGCTACGACACGCTCGTCCTCGACGGCACCTGGAAGTCGGAGGTCTCGAACCCGGTCGACCACAGCTCGGGGACGATGACCCTCGACGGGAACGTCGTGCGCTACGCCGGCCTCGAGCCGATCACGAACACCGGCACGGTCAGCGACTTCGTCCTCAACCTCCAGTCGGGCTCGCCGAACGACGCGACGCTCTCGTCGAGTGGAAGCCAGCTCGTGCTCTCGGGCGCCAGCTTCGAGACGACGTCGTTCGCCCCGCCGAGCGGGTCCCTGACGATCAATCTCGGAAGCGCGGGCGACACGCTCACGCTCGGCGACATCAGCTCGATCTACTCCGGACCGATCACCGTCGCCGGCGGGGCCGGCACCGACACGCTCGCCGCGCCCGACGTCAACGGCACGTGGAACATCACCGGCATCGACGCCGGCACGTACACGTGGCAGAGCGGCCCGACCGTGACGTTCTCCTCGGTCGAGAACCTCGTCGGGGCGCCGACGAAGAACGACACGTTCACCTTCGCGAGCGGCGGCGCGATCACCGGCACGATCGACGCGGGCGCGGGCACCCTCACGGTCGGCGTCGCCGGCTTCGCGCAGGTGAGCGGCGCGTACACCTTCCAGCAGCAGAGCTACACCGGCACGTACGGCGGCACCTCGTCGGGCACCGTCACCGGCGCGAACGTCCTCACCGTCTCCGGCACGAGCGGCACCGGCTTCGTCGGCGTCGACGCGCAGACGAACCCGGTCGGGCTGCAGGGCACGATCACGAGCTTCGGCCTCGCCGTCGTCACCGACGGGACGAACGCGTGGGATCTCTTCCAGGGGACGATCGCGAACCCGCAGTTCGTCGGCTACGGCGTCGCGTTCAGCGCCGGCGCCTCGAACCTGACCGTGCAGGTGAACACGGGCTCGGGCGGCACCTACCTGCAGACGTCCGGGTCGCCGATCGTCGCCGGCAGCGAGTCGCTCGCGTTCAGCGCCGGCGTGGTCGCCGCCTCGACGACGACCGCGATCCAGATCTCGGGCTTCGTGTACGTCGCGGGAACGTTCACGATCGGCGCCGCTCTCGGCACGGCCGTCGACCTCACCACGGGGCTCGACACGACGACCGTGAACATCGCCGCTCCCGGCCTGACCGCGGCGCTCCCGTCCGTGTCGAGCTGCGGCGGCACGCTCGCGCTCACCTCCGACGCCTCGACGATCTGCGACCTCCCGGTGAACGCGCTCCAGCTGTCGGCCTCGAACGTGAGCGTCTTCGTCGGCTACGCCTCCGGTCTCACGCCGACGGGCCCGAACGGCACGCTGCTGAAGACCGACCTGCCGAGCGGCGCGGTCGGCCTGTACGCATCGGGCGTCGACGTCGGCCTCGTGCTCATGTCCGCGTTCACGACCGGCAACCTCTTCCTCGACGCGCTCGACCTGAAGGCGTACGCGCTCCGGGCGACGGCGAACAACATCGCCCTCGTCGGCATCCCCGGCCTGACGCTGAGCGCGTCGAACATCGACGTCCAGGTGAACGGCGGCGGCGGCTGGCCCGGCCCCGGCAGCGAGACGGTCGCCGTCGACTTCGCCGACACGTTCGGCCCGGGCGGCTACACGATCGCCGCCGGCGGCAACCCGCCGATCACGATCGACGCAGCCGGCCCGCTCGTCGAGGCGTCCGCCGACCAGATCCTGCTGTCGATCGGGAGCTTCGTCTACGTCGACGGCAGCTTCAGCTTCAGCAAGGGCTCCGTGTCGAGCATCGACGTCAGCACCGGCCTCTCTCTCACGAGCGCGGAGGAAGCCGTGACCTTCGGCTCGCTCCCCGTGAGCGCGACCAACCCCGGCGGGGGAGAGCTCGCCGTCACGAGCGACGGCTCCGAGATCTGGAACCTCCCGGTGGACTCGGTCGAGCTCGGGCTCGGCAACGTCAACGTCTTCGTCGGGTACGCCGACAACCTCGCGCTCGACGCGGCGACGCACACGCTCGACAGCACCGCGCTCAAGGCCGCCAACGCGGTCGGCCTCTACCTCGCCGGCGGCAGCCTCGGCCTGTCGCTCATGACCGCCGACTTCCCGATCGCCGTCCTCACCCAGGCGCCGCTCCTGTACGGCTCCGACATGAAGTTCACCTCGCTTCGGTCGGACGCCGGCTCCGTCGGCCTCGTCGGCGTTCCCGACATCACGCTGAGCGCGACGAACCTCGAGGTCGACCTGAACGAGGGCTCGGCCGGATCGCTCTGGCCCGGCACCCCCGTCGCCGACTTCGCGTCCACCTTCGGCGTCGGCGGCCTCGCCGTCCCCGACAACACGTCGGGCGGCACGGTCTCGCTTCCCTTCGCCGGCCCGATCATCGGCGCGTCGGCCGACAACGTCCTCCTCCAGATCGGCGGGTTCGTCTACGTCTCCGGGAGCTTCGCGTTCAGCGAGGGCCAGGAGCAGTGGGTCGACGTCGCGAGCGGGCTCGGCGGAGCGGTCGCGAGCGCGGAGTTCGTCGGCGTCACCCAGTACGGCACCGACCCGGGCGGGCACACGCTCGGCTACGACTCCACGAGCGGGATGATCTGGAACCTGCCGGTGAACACGATCAACATCGGCATCGGCGACGCGTCCGTGTTCGTCGGCTACTCGACCGGCCTCACGCCGACGGGCCCCGGAAACACGCTCACGCTCGCCGACGTCTCGAACGCCAACGGCATCGGCCTCCTGCTGAGCGGCGTGAACCTCGGGCTGGTGCTGATGAAGGAGGACACGGCGCTCGTCTTCCAGGAGGCGCCGGGCTCGCTGCTGACCCTCGACGCCGCGAACCTCCGCTTCTACGCGCTGACCGCGAACGCGGCGACGGCGGCGATCGTCGGCATCCCCGAGGTGACGGCGACGGCCACCGGCATCCAGATTCGCGTCAACGAGGGCGAAGCCGGCTCGGCCTGGCTCGGCAACCTCGCCGCGGCGACCCCGATCGTCGACTTCCAGCAGAGCTTCGGCGTGGGCGGCTACCAGGTGCCGCTCTCGACGACCGGCACCAGCACGGTCGCGATCCCGTACACGCAGGAGGAGATCGGCGCGTCGGCCGACCAGGTCCTCTTCCAGATCTCGCAGTTCGTCTACATCACCGGCAGCTTCTCGTTCGACAAGGGCCCGACCCTCCTCGTCGCCGTCGAGACCGGGCTGACGAAGGACGAGGCGACGGCGAACGGCCTCTTCGGCGGGATCAGCACGGCGACCTCGGCGCCGACCGACGGCAGCCTGGCGATCACGCCCGACGGCTCCGAGCTCTGGAACGTCCCGACCGGGTCGATCACCGTCGGGATCTCCGGCGGCAACGTCTTCGCCGGCTACGCGAACGGGACGATCCCGCTCGACGGCAGCGGCAACATCTCCCAGGCAGGCCTCGAGTCGCAGGGCTCGGTCGGGCTCTTCATGTCCAACGTCGCGGTCGGCCTCGCCATGCTTCGCGCGCCCCCGCTCGCGAGCGCGCTCACTTCCACCTCGGCCGCAGCCTTGGCGGTCTCCCTGGCCCAGTTCAACTTCCTGTCGCTCAAGGCGGACGCCGGCAACGTCGGCCTCGTCGGAATCCCCGACCTGACCCTCTCGTCGACCAACCTCGAGATCCGCGTCAACGAGGGCAATGCCGCAGGCGTGTGGGTCGGCGGCATCTCCGGCGCCTCGCCCGTCGTCAACTACAAGGACAGCTTCCCGACGACCGGCGGGCTCGTCATTCCCACAGACACGTCGGGCGCGCATCCTCCGGTCACGCTCGACTACACCGGGACCGACATCGGCGCGTCGGCCGACCAGGTGCTGCTCGAGGTCTCGCAGTTCGTCTACGTCTCGGGTGGGTTCAGCTTCGACAAGGGCCCGGGCATGGCCGTCGACGTGAACACCGGGCTGAACTCGATCACGGGCCCGACGGCGCTCGCCGGCCTCGACACCTACGACTCGGCGCCGACCGGCGCCGACGCCGGGAAGATCGGCCGGACGAGCGACTACAAGACGATCTGGAACTTCCCGGTCGACACGATCCAGATCGGCCTGCACAACGTGTACGTCTTCGCCGGCTACACGAGCACGCCGATCGACACGTCGACCGGCGTCTTCACGCACACCGAGCTCGTGAACGACGGCGCGATCGGCGTCGAGATCCAGAACGTGAACCTCGGCATGGTGATCATGAACGAGGACACCTCGCTCGTCCCGCTCCTCGCCGGGACGCTCATCGCCGCCAACCTGCGCTTCTTCGCGCTGCAGGCGACGGCTGCGAGCCTCGGGCTGATCGGCGTCCCGGAGATCCAGCTGAACGCCGCCGGCGTGACCGTGTCGGTGAACCAGGGCACCTTCACCACCGGGCCGTGGCCGGCGCTCGGCTCGACCGGGAACCCGCCGGTCGTCAACTTCGTCCAGAGCTTCGGGAACAGCGGCTATCAGGTGCCGACGGATACCTCCGGCGACTCGGTGGCGCTGACGTTCACCGCGCCGCTCATCGGCGGATCGGTCCAGCACTTCGTCATCCAGATCTCCCAGTTCGTCTACCTGACCGGCAGCCTCTCGTTCGCGAAGAGCGGACAGCTCGCGGTGCCGCTCACGTCCGGCCTCATCGACTCCTCGACGCTCTCGAGCCTCGGGTTCAACTCCTCGACCCCCGGCATCTCGGCCACGAACGCGAACGTCAACGTCATGACGATCGGCGCGTCGAACGTCGAGGCGTTCGTCGGGGTCGGCGGCCCGTACTGGAATGCGACGAACGCCGACGGGATCCCCGACCGGAACCCGACGACCGGCCAGATCGTCTCGAGCGAGATCAACCCGAACGCGGTCGGACTCGTCATCGACAACCTCACCTTCGGGCTCTTCCTCGGCCAGCCGACGCTTCCCGGCGACCCCGTCCGCTACGTCGCGCTGAAGGCGAGCGCGAGCAACATCGCCTTCGTCGGGGTCCCGGGCCTCACGGCGACCGCGCAGAACATCAACGTCGAGATCAACATGTCGAGCCCGACGCTCGAAGGCCTACCGGTGCTGCCGGTGATCGACTTCGCCGCGCTGCCCGGCGGCGGGTACCAGGTACCGACCGGCGCGGTGGACGGCGCCGGCAACCCGGTCACGGTCAACCTCGACTACTCGACGCCGCTCATCGAGGCGAGCTCGTCGTGGATCCAGCTCGACCTCTTCGGCGTCCTCGAGGTGCAGGGCAGCATCGCGTTCGCGCTCGGGCCGCAGCAGACCGTGAACCTGGCGAACGGCGCGGGCACGGTGACGCTCTCGACGATGACCGTCGGCGCGACGAACGTGAGCGGATTCGTGGGCTACAACGGCCCCTACATCACCGACCCCGCAGGCGACACGAACCCGAACGCGCACGGCCTGTCGCTCGACAACGCGAGCCTCGGCCTCTTCATCGGCTTCGACACGGCGAGCCCGCAGGTCTACCTCGCCGCCCACCTCGACATCCCGGCGATCCACCTCGTCGGCATGCCGTCCGCGATCACGCTCGCGGGCACCGCCCAGGTCGACCTCGACCTCGGCGTCGGCCTGCTGAACGGCGGCACGGCGATCGACTTCGCCTCGAGCTTCCCGGTCACGAGCACGCATCCCACGCAGGGCTTCTCGGTGCCGACCGGCGGGACGCCCGTCGTCCTCGACTTCACCGGCTTCACGGTCGACGTCAACGTCGCCGGGACGCTCGGCCTCGCGAGCACCTTCTCGCTCGCGGGCCTCTTCTCGCTCCAGGCGGACGCGTCGAGCCTGAAGATCTTCGCCGCGGGCACGATGACGATCGGGCCCGACATCGGAAACTCGAGCCCGCTCGTGCGCATCTCCGCGCTCGGCGTCTTCATCCTCAACAGCTCGGGCGTCGCCGCCGACGTCGACGTGAACGCGTCGCTCGGCACGAGCGACCTCGGCCTCACCGTCATCGCGCGGGTGATCGTCAACACCACCGGCGCCAACCAGACGGTCGAGATCCCGACCCGTCTGCTCGCCGTCATCCAGGCGTACGCCGGCAACGCGTCCGATCCGGCGGACGCGACGCTCGCCTCCTTCCTCGAGGGCCGCCTCGTCAACTGCGCCGACGGCACGCCGCAGGCCTGCTACACGGTCAACGGCGCAGCGCCCGCCATCTTCACCACCCCGAACCCGACGCTGACCGACGTCGGGATCCTGCTCGGCACGCAGAACGGGACGCTGACCTACCTCAGCACGCCGGGGCCGTACCTCGTCGTCGTCATGTCCGGCACGTTCAACTTCCTCGGCTTCGCGAGCGCGACCGGCGTCGGCGCGATCGAGATCTCGGCCGGCAGCTTCCAGCTCGCGGCGTCGCTGAACTTCACGATCGGGCCGATCTCGTTCGGCGCGATCGGCTTCATCGGCATCCAGTCGGACGGCGTGTACGCCCATATCGCGATCTCGTTCAACCTCAACCTGCTCAGCATCTTCGACGCCAACCTGAGCGGAACGCTCGACATCAACACCCAGGGGTCGAACGACTACTTCCAGCTGAACCTGAGCGGCAGCCTCTCGGTGCTGTCCGTCATCTCGCTCAACGGCTCGTTCCAGTTCATCATCTCGAACGGCGCGTGGTCGATCCCGAGCATGTCGGTCACCGCGAGCCTCGGCCCGCTCTCGCTCACGGCGTCGGGCGACATCTACTCCTCGGGCAAGTTCGACCTGCACCTGCACGGCGAGATCGACCTCGGCGACTGCAGCGGAATCGGCTGCGTCAGCGGCTCCGGCGACATCTACGCGTCGTTCGACCCGGGCTCCGGCTACTTCTCCTTCAGCGTCGGCGGCAGCCTCGGCGCCACCGTCGAGGGGGTCAGCCTCGGCAGCGTGTCGATCTCGGGCTCGGCCTCGGGCACGCTCGGCCAGTCGGTGACGCTCTACCTCAACGCGAGCGGCCTCGGCACCTTCATCGAGCAGGTATGGGGCGTCGTCGGCAGCGTCACGCAGGAGGTGTGCAGCTGGCTGCCCTGGCCGCTGGACGACGCGTGCAGCGACGTCACGAGCCTGGTCTACGGCTGGGTCTCGGAGGCGGTCAACGACGTCTTCAAGAGCTTCTCCATCCCGATCGCCACCTTCTCGCTGCCCGGCTCGCTCGCGAACGTCGTCGCGCCGCCCAACCTCGCCACCCAGAGCGGGAGCGTGCTGACGCTGAACGTCGGCTCGCGCGCCTCCAGCCGCAACGTCAGCCAGACGCAGACGAACGAGACGTACGAGATCAGCAGCGCCGGCGCGGGCTCGGTCAAGATCACGGCGTTCGGCACGAACCAGACGTTCAGCGGCGTCTCGTCGATCACCGGCAACTTCGGCGGCGGCACCGACGAGCTGATCCTCGACCCGGGGATGGTCATGCCGGTCACGGTCGCCGGCGCGGGCAACACCATCGTCGTCGGCGCCGGCACGAATCTGAGCGGCCTGCCCGGCACCGGCGGAAGCAACTCGCTCGTCGTCGTCGACGGCGGCCCGAACCCGCTGACGGTGAACGGCGTGTCCTCTGCCGGCCTCTATCTCGACAACCTCGGCACCGGGACCGCGACCCTGAGCTCGACGCAGCTGACGGGCTTCCACACCTCCGGCATCACCTACTCGGGCTTCGGCGGGCTCGCGCTCTATCTCACGGCGGGGACCGACACGCTCAACGTCGTCAGCACAGCGGCAAGCGAGCCGGCGACGATCAACGCCGCCCACGGGTCGGCGACGATCAACGTCGGGAACGCCGGCGTGCTGAGCGGGATCGCCGGGGCGCTCGTCGTCAACGGCGCCGCCGCCCAGAACGACGTCCTCTCGATCAGCGACGTGTCCGACACGACCGGCCGCACCGGGACGCTGACCGCGTCCACGCTCACCGGCCTCAGCGGCGGCTCCATCACCTACACGAACGTCATCCAGCTGAACCTGACGCTCGGGTCCGGCCACAACGCCCTGACCGTCGCCTCGACCTCGGGTCAGACGCTGACGCACATCGCGACCGCTGCGAGCAGCGCCTCGGGCACGGTCACGATCGGGAACAACCTCACGCAGATGCAGGGCCCGGTGAACGTCAACGGCGGCGGCGCCGACGCGCTCGTCGTCAGCGACACCGCCGCATCCGGCAACCTCAGCGGCTCGCTGTCGGGCACTCAGCTGATCGGGCTCGGCCTCGGAGCCCAGGCGCAGATCACGATGAGCGCCATCACGGCGCTCACGATCTCGCTCGGTGGGAGCAGCAACCAGTTCTCGATCTCCGGAACGGCTTCCGGTATCACGACCACGCTGAACGCCGGCGTCGGCGGGAACACCGTGGTCGTCCAGGCGACGGGCGGCCCGACGGTCGTCAATGCGGGCACGGGGAGCGGCAACACGGTCGCCGTCGGCGCCATCCAGTTCACGTCAGGGCCGAACCCGGTGCCGATCGCGGGCAGCAGTCTCCTCACCGGGCTCCAGGGCACGCTGACCGTCAACGGGCACAGCGCGGACACGCTCCAGGTCGACGGGCGCGGCGACACATCGGCGCGGACGGGCTCGCTGTCGTCCTCCCTCATCTCCGGGCTCGGCCTCGCCGCCGGCGGCATCGGGTACTCGGGAATCGGCACCCTCACGCTCTCCCTCGGATCGGGCAACGACACGTTCGCCGTCACCTCCACGATCGGCGGCTCGACGACGCTCGCCTTCATCGGGGGCAACGACACCGTCGACCTCTCGAGCCTGAACGGCGCCGTCACCCTGAACGGCGGCAACGGCAACGACACGGTGACGATCCACTCGACGAACGCCGGCAGCACGCTGACGGTGAACGAGGGGACGGGCGCGAACTGGGTGGCGCTCCTCGCCGCGGCCGGCTCGGTGACGATCAACGAGGGATCCGGCACCGACGTCGTCGAGATCGGGAGCAACGCCGCGGCCACACCGCGCGGCGTCGACACCGGCGGCAACGTCAACGCAGTCCTCGGCGCCGTCACCGTCAACGGCGGATCCGGCAACGACTCGCTCTATCTCGACGAGACGGGCGACTCGAGCTCGACCGGCAACGACGGGACGCTCACCGCGTCCACGATCTCCGGTCTCGGCCTCGGCGCCGGCATCGCCTACAACGCGCAGGAGCTCGTCTCGATCGCGCTCGGGGCCGGCAGCACCGAATTCGCGGTCGAGGGGACCTCGACGACGACCGTCGTCGCCACCGGCGCCGGGAACGACACCGTCGACGTCTCCTCCGACGGCAAGCTCGGACTCGGCACTCTCGGCGGCCTCGCCGCGCCGCTGACGATCGACGGGCAGGGCGGAAGCGACACGCTGAACATCAGCGACTTCGCCGACGTCGTCGCCGGCACCGGCCGGCTGAGCTCGACGAGCTTCACCGGCTTCGGCACCGCCGGCATCGGCTACGCAGGCTTCGAGTTCGTGAACGTCCAGCTCGGCAAGGCGGCGGACTCGCTCGACGTCGTGAGCACGTACCTGCAGGCGGTGACGACGATTCGCGCCGGGCCGGGAGGCGACACCGTCAATGTCTCCTCCGACCTCGGCCTGCTCGGCGGGATCGCCGGCCACCTGGTCGTCGTCGGCCAGAGCGGCACCGGCGACGTCCTGAACGTGAGCGACGCGGCCGACGCGATCGGCCAGACCGGCGCCCTCACCTCCACCGACATCACCGGCCTCGGCACCGCCGGCATCACCTACTCGGGGCTCACCGCCCTGAACATCACCCTCGGCTCGGGCAACGACACCTTCGACGTCGCCTCGACCGCCCTCGGGACGACGACGACGCTCGACACCGGAGCCGGCTCCGACACGGTCAACGTCTCCTCGGACGCGCCCGCGAACCTCGGCACGCTCGGCGGGATCGCCGGCCACCTCGTCGTCAACGGCCAGTCGGGCACCGGCGACGTCCTGAACGTGAGCGACGCGGGCGACGGCGTCGGCCAGACCGGCACCCTCACCTCCACCGACATCACCGGCCTCGGCACCGCCGGGATCGCGTACTCCGGCATCGAGCTGCTGAACATCACGCTCGGCTCGGGCAACGACCTCTTCTACGTCGTGTCCACCGGAGCGGCGACGACGCTCGCCACCGGGCCGGGCAACGACACCGTCATCGTCGGTACGGCCTCCGACGTGCTCTCCGGGCTCCTCTCCGGGATCGTCGACACGCTCGCGATCGACGGCGGCGGCGGGAGCGACTCGCTCACGGCGACCGACGCGGCCGACCCGGTCGGCCAGACCGGATCGCTGACCTCCGACTTCATCAACGGCCTGACGACGGCCTACGGGATCGGCTACACCGGCTTCGAGTTCGTCACGGTCGACCTCGGGCTCGGCGGCGACACGTTCACCGTGCTGTCGACCATCACCGGGATCTCGACCGTCAACGGCGGCCCGGGCAACGACTCGATCGACGTCGAGACGATCTCCGGCCCGACGTTCATCAACGGCGGCGCGGGCAACGACACGCTGACCGTGAACGGCGACACGACGAACCCGAGCACGACGAACGGCATCGGCGCGCTTCTCACCCTCGACGGCGGCGCCGGCTCGGACGCGTACCTCATCAACACCTTCGGCAACGGGGACTCGACGATCGACGTCTACGACAGCGGGCACGACGGCGGCATCAACACGCTGACGATCAACGGCACCGCCGCCGACGACGTCTTCCTCTTCCGCGCCGGCCTCGTCGCCTCGCTCACCGGCTTCACGAACGGCGCGTACACGCACGCCGAGTGGATCAACTACGACAACCAGATCACCGGCGGCCTCACCGTCAACGGCCTCGCCGGCAACGACACCTTCGCGTTCGACGACAACAGCGCGGTCACGACCGTCAACGGCGGCGACGGCAACGACACGTTCCAGGTCGGCCAGCTCTTCGGCGCACCCGAGGTGTTCGTCACCGCCGTCGACCTGACGCCGACGACCGCCGGCGACCTCTCGAACGGGATCAGCTACCAGACGACGCTGAACGGCGACGCCGGCAACGACACGTTCTCGATCTTCCACAACATGGCGCCGCTCTATACGAACGGCGGCGACGGGAACGACATCTTCATGGTGCGGACGTTCGTCGCGATCGACCAGCAGACGACGGTCTCCACCGGCAGCGGGTCGGATCTCGTCCAGTACGTCCAGAACGCGCCGCTCGTGATCGACGGCGGGGACGGCACCGACACGGTCGTCGTCTTCGGCACCGCCGCCGACGACACGTTCACGATCACCGCGACCGGCGTGTCGGGCAGCGGGATCTTCGTGACGATGACGAACATCGAGATCCTCCGCGTCGACGGCCTCGCGGGCAACGACCACTTCATCGTCGAGAGCACGGCCCCCGGCGTCAGCACCTACCTGTACGGCGGGCTCGGCAGCGACACCTTCGACATCGGCCAGAACGGCGACGTCTCCCAGATCCAGGGACCGCTGTACGTGAGCGGCGGCGACGACCCGCAGTCTCCGCCCGCGTACCCGGCGCCGATCCTGCTTCCGGGCGAGAGCAGCTCGCCGCTTCCGATCCTGTCGGACCCGAACCTGAGCATGATCGAGGCCAACCAGATCGACACGCTGAACGTGAACGACGGCGGCGTCACCGCGGGCCAGACCGGCGACCTCACCTCCTCGACCGTGACGGGCCTCGGAATGGGCTCCGCCGGGATCGTGTACGCGCAGATCGAGGCCGTGAACGTCACGCTCGGCTCGGGCGACGACTCGTTCACGATCGACAGCACGATCCCGGGGACGACCTACCTCGACGCCGGCGCGGGCAACGACGCCGTCCACGTCGTGTCGATCGCAGGACCGACGGCGGTCGAGGGCGGGGCGGGGAACGACACGATCACCGTCTCGAACGCGACCCGGACGCTCGCAGGCATCGCGTCGCTGCTCGCGGTCGACGGCGGCACCGGCTCGAACACGCTCGTCGTCGACGACAGCGGCAACACCGCCGACTCGCTCGGGACGCTCACGCAGACCTCGCTCACCGGCCTCGACATGGTCGGGTCCGGCGGCATCCAGGTCTACTCCGTGACGCCGGTGTCGCCGTTCACGATCACGCTCGCCGGCTTCGGGACGACGCCGACCCTCGCCCTCGGCGCGAGCGCCGCAGACGTGCAGGAAGCCCTGCAGACCCTCATGTTCCCGAACCCGACGTGCGGCACGGCCGGGACGAGCCGGTGCGCGCAGAGCGTCTTCGTCTGGCAGTTCGGCGGCGACTACCTCGTCGGGTTCCAGGGCGAGGTCGGGGCGGCGCCTCCGGCTCTGACGTCGACCGCGACCGATCTCCCGCGCACCGACGGAATCAACTACTACGACATCGCGAGCCTCTCGATCGCCCTCGGGTCCGGCAACGACCGCTTCAACGTCCGCGGCACCTCGGCCGCCACGTACCTGAACACGGGCGCGGGCGACGACGTCGTGTACGTCTCCGACTCCGCGAACCTCGGGCTCCTCCCGTCGGCGGCGGCCGCCGCGAACGGCGACCTCGCCGCCGTCCAGGCGGTTGCGCTGTACGGCACCCTCACCGAGGACAACCTCACCTTCCACGGGACGCTCTCGGAGATCACGGGCGCGCTGACGATCGACGAGGGCACCGGCAGCAACACGCTCGCGATCAGCGACCGCGGCGACACGTCCGGGCGCACGGCTCTCTTCACCGGCATCTCGATCGTCGGCCTCGCGCCCGCGCCGATCACGTACGGCGCCACGGGCGGCGACCTCGCGGGCGAGGGCTACTGGACGACGCAGTGGGACTCCGGGCTCTTCGGTCACGGCATCGACGTCTACGGCGGCTCCGGCGGCAACACGTTCACGATCACGGGCGTGTACGCGAGCGACGTCACCCCGTCGCCGTTCGCCGAGACGCTGACCTCGATCTTCACCGGCGAAGGCTCCGACAACGTCGGCATCGACGTCGCCGCCGGCGCCGCCCGGGCGCTCGCCGTCGACGGCCAGGGTGGAAACGACACGATCGACGGCACCGGGAGCACCCTCCCGCTCGTCCTGCTCGGCGGGCCGGGGAACGACACGATCACCTCCGGCTCCGCGAACGACATCCTCTTCGGCGACACGGGCCGCGTCGTCTACCTGCGCCCGCCGGGCGCCACCGGCTACGACGTCGTGCTCGGCGGGCCCGAGATCGCGGCCTACCAGGGCGCGCCGGTCGCCGCCGACGGCAACTTCCTCAGCCCGGACGCGATCTACACCGACGGCGCGGCGGGCGGCGGCAACGACACGATCACCGCGAGCGACGGGAACGACCTCGTCTTCGGCGGCGGCGGCGCGGACGGCATCACGGTCGGCAACGGCAACGACGTCGTATTCGGCGACGACGGCCGGGTCGTGCCGGGGCAGTACGAGACGCTCGACCCGGGCATCGGCGGGAACAACACGATCCTCGCGGGCAACGGCAACGACGTCGTGTTCGGCGGGCCGGGCGTCGACATGATCACCGTCGGCAACGGCACCGACATCGTCTTCGGCGACGACGGTCTCGTCACGCCGGTCCTCGCGCAGACCGAGGACAACGGGGTCGGCGGCAACGACATCATCAACTCGGGCAGCGGCAACGACGTCCTCTTCGGCGGCTTCGGAAGCGACACGATCGGCGACTCCGGCGGCCACAACATCGTCCTCGGCGACAACGGCTACGTGCAGTGGGGCGTCGGCGAGCTGACGGCGATCGTCCCGACCGACCCGACGCTCGGCGCGGCGGACACGATCACGATCACCGGCGCCGGCTCGAACTACGTCATCGGCGGCACCGGTGGCGACACGATCACGACCGGCGCGAGCGACGACCTCATCTTCGGCGACTTCGGCCAGATCATCGGCGACATCCCGCTCTCGCTCGTCGTGCCGACCGGGCCCGTGCCGTTCACGTACACCTCCGTCTACACGCTGAACAGCGACGGCGGCGGCAACGACGTCATCCGCGCGGGCGACGGCCGGAACATCGTCATCGGCGGCCAGGGCAACGACCTGATCATCAGCGGCTCCGGGCCGGACGACCTGATCGGCGGCAACAACGTCCCCGGCGGCCAGGACGGCAGCGACGCGATCGACGGCGGCGGCGGCGCCGACGTGATCTGCGGCGACAACTGCTCGATCCTCCCGAACGGGCTCTCGACGAACCCGATCGACCGGACGCTCACCGCGCCGACGATCTACTCGCAGGGCCCCGACGGCACCTACCTGCCGAACGTGTCGACGACGCCGGCGATCGACCCGACCGGGCAGCTCGAGCGCAACATCGTCCTCTTCGACGGCGGCACGAACGACCCGACGCTGTACGGGAACGACATGATCGCCGGCGGCTCCGGCAACGACGAGATCTTCGGCCAGATGGGCAACGACACGATCCACGGCGACAGCGGCCTCGTCGTCGTGAACAACGTCGCCGTCGGCTTCCGCGCCGAGCTCCCGACCGACACGACGACCGACGGCAACGACTACATCGAGGGCGGCGGCGGCAACGACCTCATCTACGGCGACCACGGCCAGGACGTCATCATCGGCGGCAGCTCCAACCTCTTCGGGTACACGACTCCCGCGCAGCGGCCGGACAGCGTCGACACGATCTACGGCGACACGGCGAACGGCATCGCGATCAACGACACGAGCGCGGCCTCGGCGGCGCTGCATGCGCACGACGCCGACACCATCCTCGGCGACAACGGCAACGTCTATCGCCTCGTCAGCTCGTCCGGCAGCTATCTCACGTACGCCTGGGATGCCGCGAGCGGCGGGTCGGAGCGGGTGATCCCGACCGGCGTCGTCCTGCTCGACTACAGCCCGACGGGCGACACGTCGTATGTCTCCTGCGACCCGAACGCGCCGAACAACTGCCAGACGGTGGCGGGCACGAACACGAACATCGGCGGCGGCGACTTCATCTGGGGCGGCCCCGGCGACGACGTGATCTACGGCGAGACGGGCGCCGACACGATCTTCGGCAACGCCGGCAACGACATCCTGTACGGCAACTCCGGCTCGGACTGGATCTCGGGCGGCACCGGCAACGACGGGATCATGGGCGACGACGGCCTGCTGCTCGAGTCGCGCGCCGGCGTCGCCGAGCCGCTCAACGGCCTCGCCGCGACGACGCAGCTGACGCTCGGCGAGGACGGCCCGCCGCAGCCCGGCAACCTGCCGGCGATCACCGTCGAGGCGCCGGGCACGATCATGTTCACCGCGATCGAGCAGCCGTTCTGGGTCGGCGGGAACGACATCCTGTACGGCGGCCTCGGCAACGACTTCATGCACGGCGGAGCCGGCGACGACGCGATGTCGGGCGCCGAGGCGCTGCCGCAGTTCTATACGTCGAACCCGCTCGCGACGCTCGCCTCGCTCGGCTACCAGACGGGCAACGTGCTCGCCTACGACCCGACCCTCGGCCGCTCGTACTGGTTCGACCCGAGCCACCCGTTCGAGAAGATCATGGTCGGCGGGACCGACTTCTTCCTCAACTTCCAGGCGGTCGACACGAGCCAGGGCCCCGACCCGTTCGACCCGGCCAACCTCGGGCCGAGCGCGCAGCTCCCGATCGTCAACGACGGCCAGGACGTCCTGTTCGGCGACGCCGGCAACGACTGGCTCGTCGGCGGCACGAACCAGGACGTCCTCTTCGGCGGCTGGGGCAACGACATCCTGAACGCCGACGACAACCTCGACTCGACGCTCGTGACGACGCTCGACGGCACGACGCCGACCGTCGCGAACTACTGCGCGCTCGCGGCGAGCTACAACGGCGACCCGAACGGCAACGAGGCCGCGAGCCTGTGCGCGAGCCTGACGCGCATCCTGACGCCGAACGGGCACGGCAGCGTGTCGGCGGACCAGATCGCGAGCCAGATCGCAGAGCTCGGCGCGTCGATCACGCAGAACATCGGCGAGGCCTGGACGCCGGATCAGGCGTCCACGCTGCTGCGGCTGCTGCAGTTCTTCAGCCCGAACTACGACCCGCGCGCGAACAACATCCCCGACTCGCAGGGCGCCGGCGTGACCTTCGCCGACATCGCCTTCGGCGGCGCCGGCAACGACGTGCTCATCGCCAACACGACCTCCGACCGGCTCTTCGACCAGCATCCGAGCGGCTGGGACGCCTTCTACTACCCGTGGGAAGGCGGCGACGCAGGCGTCGTCGTGCAGACCCAGGGCGGCGACGCGGCCCAGTACCTGCTCGATCTCGGCCTCGCGCTCGGCGCCGACCCGACGCGGCCCGAGGTTGTGCCCCAGTACCCGGACGCGAACGACTACGCGCTCCGAAACGGCGAGCCCTTCGGCGAGCTCGCGCTCATCGACGGCGCCGACTTCCCGCTGCTCGACCCGGCGCCGCATCCCGCGCCGCCGTCGCTGCAGTCGCCGTGGCACGCCGGCGAGAACCCCGGGCTGCACGTCGAGGGCGCCCCCGACTCGGGCCGGATCGACAAGGACTTCGGCGGCCCGGGGCAGCCGCTCGGCTTCATCACGCTGTCGGGCCCCTCGGCGCATCCGGACGCGATCGAGCAGATCCACGGGCTCTCCGGGCTCGACGAGGCGCTCCTGCACCGGATCGTCGTCCGCGGCCAGCTCACCGTGACCGAGCAGGCGTCGCTCTCGCCGGTGAACGCGGCGTCGCTCGCGCGGCTCATCGCGTACGGGTGGGTGACGCTCTCGAACGGCGTCGTCGTCCCGACGAGCGCTCTCTGGCTCGCGCTCGGCCTCGCGAACGCGCCGACGCTCGCTCTCCCCGAGTCGTTCCCGCGCGGGACGCCGACGCCGACGACGGTCGTGAACGTCACCGGCACCGGTGACGCGGGCGACACGATCACGCTGTACGACGGCGCGACCGTCATCGGGACGACGGTCGTCGGCGCCGACGGCACCTGGACGATCCCCGTCCTCCTCGGCGCAGGCTCGCACACGCTCACGGCGACGCAGACGGTGAACGCGCTGCCGCATGCGGGCCTGACGAGCGCGGCGAGCAGCCCCGTCACCGTCGTCGTCTATCCGGACGCTCCGGCGATCACCGGCGTGACGACCCCCGGCGTCGCCACCCCGACGAGCGCGGTCACCGTCTCCGGCACCGGCGCCGCCGGCGACACGATCACGCTCTACGACGGCAACCGCGTCATCGGGACGGCGACCGTCGCCGGAGACGGGACGTGGTCGCTCACCGTCCTCCTCGGCGGCGGCACGCATTCCCTCACCGCGGTGCAGACCGCGACCGGCCGCCTCACGAGCCTCGCGAGCCCGGCGACGAGCGTCGTCGTGCCCACGCCGCCGCACAAGTAGCCGAGGCGAACGCTGTGGCTCGCGTCGAGCCATAGACTTCGCCGCATGGAACGGAAGATCCGCGTCGTCGTCGCGAAACCGGGCCTCGACGGGCACGACCGCGGCGCGAAGATCGTCGCCCGCGCGCTGCGCGACGCCGGGATGGAGGTGATCTACACCGGCCTCCACCAGACGCCCGAGCAGATCGTCGAGACGGCGATTCAGGAGGACGCCGATGCGGTCGGGATCTCGCTCCTGTCGGGTGCGCACATGACGCTCGTGCCGCGGATCCTCGATCTCCTGCGCGAGAACGGGGCGGAGGACGTGCTCGTCGTGCTGGGCGGCACGATCCCCGACGACGACGCGGCCGAGCTGAAAAAGCAGGGGGTGGCCGCGGTCTTCGGGCCGGGGGCGCCGACGAGCGACATCGTCGAGTTTCTCCGCCGGTAGGAGGAGTTACCGCTTTCGGGGAGTATTCGGGAAGCCCATGCGCTTCCGGCTCGCAGTAGCGGGAGCGCTCGCGGCAGGTCTGGCGGCACCCGCGACGGCGAGCGCACTGAATCCGCAGCACGCTGGGCTGCAGGTCGCCCTGCGCGCCCAGGGGCTGTACGACGGGCCGATCGACGCGATCGTCGGCCCGAAGACGGTCGCCGGGATCCGCGCCTTCCAGCGCACGCACGGGCTCCGCGTGACGGGGCTCGCGGACGCGCGCATGCGCCGCGCGCTCGGCCCGTTCGGCACGCCGCTCTTCGGCGCGCGCACGATCGAGCGCGGCGAGTTCGGCTGGGATGTCGCCGTCCTCCAGTTCCTCCTCGTGCGTCACGGCATCGACGTTCCGGTGAACGGCTACGTCGACGGCCCGACCGTGCGCGGCATCCGCCGGTACCAGCGCGAGCTCCATCTCTCCCCGGACGGCGTCGCCGGGCGGGCGACGTTCACCGCGCTCGGCCTGCAGACGCGCATCCCGGTGAGCGCGATCGTGGGCGTCTCCGTCCGGCTGTACGTCGTCAAGCCGGGAGACTCGCTGACCGCGATCGCGCGGCGCGCGCACACGACGCTCGGCACCCTCGCACGCCTGAACAGGCTGAACCCGGGCAGCTACCTCCTCGTCGGCGCGAAACTGCGGCTGCCCGCGTCGGTGTCGGTCGCCGCCACCGACGCGACGGCGGTGCGCGCATCGATCGACGCATGGGCCTCGCGCTACGGCGTGAGCTCGTCGCTCGCCCGCGCGCTCGCGTGGATGGAGTCCGGCTACCAGTCGAGCGCCGTCTCCTCGGTCGGGGCGCAGGGCGTGATGCAGCTCCTCCCGTCCACCTGGAAGTACGTCGAGAACGTCATCATCCGGCATCCCGTCCCGCACACGACCGACGGGAACGTCGAGGTCGGCGTCGCGCTCCTCCACCACCTCCTCGGCGTCTTCCACGGGGACGAGCGGCTCGCGCTCGCCGCCTGGTACCAGGGCGAGCGCGCCGTGCGGCAGGTCGGGGTGTACATGGAGAGCAGGGTGTTCGTCGCCGATGTGGAGGCTCTCAAGGCCCGCATGTAATTAGGATCGGCGGCGTGAAGATCGCGGTCTGCGTCAAGCACGTCCCCGAGGGCCACGGCCGCATCGACCCTGGCTCGAAGCGGCTCGACCGATCGGGGGAGGGGGCGCTGAACCACTTCGACGCGAACGCGGTCGAGGAGGCGCTCCGCCTCAAGGGCGACGGCGACGGCGAGGTGGTCGTCGTCTCGGTCGGCCCGGAGAAGGCGGCCGACTCGCTCCGGAAGGCGCTCGCGATGGGCGCCGACCGCGCCGTCCTCGTCAGCGACGAGGCGATCGCGGGCTCCGACCTCGTCGCGACGAGCAGGGTGCTCGCGGGCGCGCTCGGGCGGGAGGAGGCCGACCTCGTCCTCTTCGGGCAGCAGGCGGAGGACGCCGACGGCGCCGTCCTGTGGGCGGCCGTCGCCGAGCGGCTGCGCCGCCCGGTCGTCTCGCAGGCGGCGGAGGTGACCGTCTCCGGAGAGACCGTGCGCGTGAAGCGCCAGACCGAGTTCGGCTACGACGTGATCGAGGCGTCGCTCCCGGCTGTCGTCGCCGTCAGCGACGCGATCAACGAGCCGCGCTATCCGTCGCTCAAGGGGATCATGGGCGCGAAGAAGAAGCCGTTCGAGACGCTCGCGCTCGCCGACGTCGGCGTCGAGGCGGGCGACGCGGGCGAGGCCGGCTCGCGGACCGAGGTGCTCGCGCTCGGCGACCCGCCGTCGCGCGGCGACGCGCGCAAGATCGAGGGCGACGCGAACGCGGCGCAGGCGATCGTCGACTTCCTCGCGGAGCGGCGGCTCGTATGAGCATCCTCGTCTTCCTCGAGCATCACGACGGCGAGCTGCAGAAGGGCTCGCTCGGCGTGCTCGGCAAGGCAGCCTCGCTCGGCGACGCCGACGCAGTGCTCGTCGGCGAGGGCGTCTCGTCGCTCGCAGCCGAGGCGGGGAGCCACGGCGCGAAGAAGGTGCACGTCGCCGACGACGCATCCGTCGCGTCGCCGCTGCCGCAGCCGCGCGTCGATGTGCTGGCGCGGCTCGCCGGCGGCTACGACGCCGTCTTCTTCGCCAACTCGGTGCTGGCCGCCGACGTCGCCGCGGGGTTGGCTGCGCGGCTCGACGCGGGGCTGAACTGGGATCTCGTCGACGTGACGGGCGACTTCGTCGGCAAGCGGCCGGCGATCGGCGACTCGGTCCTCGTCGACGTCGGCTGGAAGACGACGCCGCGCCTCGCGCTCTTCCGTGCCGGCTCGTTCGACGCGCCGCCGGCGGGCGGCGGTGCGCCGGAGGTGGTCGCGGCGGCGGTCGAGCTGGCGGAGCATTCGCGCGCGGCGGCGATCGTCGACCAGCAGCTCGAGGAGGCGAGCGGCCCGTCGATCGAGGACGCGGACGTGATCGTCGCCGGCGGGCGCGGGCTGGGCGCCCCCGAGCACTTCACGCTCGCCGAGGAGCTCGCGCGCGCGCTCGGCGGCGCGGTCGGCGCGACGCGCGCGGTCGTCGACGCCGGCTGGTACCCGTATGCGGCGCAGATCGGGCAGACGGGGAAGACCGTGTCGCCGAAGCTGTACGTCGCGCTCGGCATCTCGGGCGCGATCCAGCACAAGGTCGGCATGCAGAGCTCGAACGTCATCGTCGCGATCAACAAGGACCCGAACGCGCCGATCTTCGAGTTCTCCGACCTCGGCGTCGTCGGCGACGTGCACGAGATCGTGCCGAAGCTGACCGAGCTCGTGAAGCAACGAAAGAGTTGACGCGCGCGAGCGACTATCCGCCGCCGTTCGCGGCGAGCGAGTTCGTCGGCGCGCCGACGGATCCGGTCGACGAGCGCATCGACGTCGGCGTGCTCATCGTCGGCGCGGGGCCGGCCGGGCTCGCGTGCGCGCTCAGGCTCGGGCAGCTCCTCGCGGAGCATCCCGACACGGCCGAGCGGCTGGGAGACGTCCCCGTGGCGCTCCTCGAGAAGGGGAAGCAGCCGGGATCGCATCTGCTCTCGGGCGCGGTCGTCAATCCGCGTGCGCTGCGCAGGCTCGGCTACCGCGTCGAGGACCTGCCGTCGTACGGGGAGGTGCACGGCGAGGCGGTGTACGTCCTGACGCGCCGCAACGCGCTGCGCATCCCGCCCCCGCCGACGATGCGCAACCACGGCAACTGGATCTTCTCGCTCTCCCGGCTCGGCCGCCGCCTCGCCGAGGACGCGGAGGAGCGCGGCACGACGATCCTCCCCGAGACGACGGGGGAGAGGCTCCTCGTGCAGCACGGCCGAGTCGTCGGCGTGCGCACGGGGGACAAGGGCCGCGGGCGCGACGGCGAGCCGCTCGGGAACTTCGAGCCCGGCGCGGACATCGTCGCGAAGGTGACGGTGCTCGCCGAGGGGACGCAGGGGCACCTCACGGGCGTGGCGCTCGACCACTTCGGGCTGCGCGGCGACGAGCCGCAGGTGTGGGAGCTCGGCGTGAAGGAGGTGTGGAAGGTCGCGCGTCCGCTCGACCATGTCGTCCACACGATGGGGTGGCCGCTGCGGACTGCGGCGAGGTATCGCGAGTTCGGCGGGTCGTTCATCTATCCGATGGGCGACGACATGCTCACGATCGGGATGGTCGTCGGGCTCGACTACCGCGATGTCGAGCTGTCGGCGCACGATCTGCTCCAGGAGCTGAAGACGCATCCGAAGATCCGCAAGCTGCTGCAGGGAGGCGAGCGGGTCGCGTGGGGCGCGAAGACGATCCCGAGCGGCGGGTGGAACTCGCTGCCGGCGCAGCTGCACGCCCCGGGGCTGCTCATGTGCGGCGACGGGGTCGGCTTGGTGAACATCGCGCGGCTGAAGGGCGTGCACTACGCGATCGAGTCGGGGCGGCTCGCGGCGGAGGCGGCGTTCGCGTCGCTTCGGCGCGGGGCGACGCCGGCGACGGCGCTCCCGGCCTACGACGACGCGGTGCGCTCCGGCTTCATCGGCCGCGACCTGCACGAGGTGCGCGACATGCGTCAGGTGTTCGGGCGCGGCTTTGTCGTCGGCGGGGCGCTCGCGAGCGCGATGACCGTGTCGAAGGGCCGCGTGGCGGTCGGGAAGATGCGCGCGGAGCCGGATGCGGAGCAGCCGCTGCTGCGGAGCGACCGGGCGGCGAGATATCCGGGCCCGGACGGGACGCTCACGTTCGACAAGCTGTCCTCCGTCTTCCTCTCGGGGAACAAGACGCGCGACGACCAGCCGAATCACGTCCGGGTCGAGCGGCGCGTGGCGCGCGAGGTGGCCGACCTCTGGATCAACATGTGCCCGGCGCAGGTGTACGAGCTCGGCACCGAGGGCGGCGACGGCACGGTCACGATCCAGCTCGCGCCGTCGAACTGCGTCCAGTGCGGCGCGATCACGGCCAAAGGCGGCCGCCTCACCCCGCCCGAAGGCGGCTCCGGCCCCGAATACACCAACACCTAGAAAAAAGACCGGTAGCAGCTACGGTCACCGACTCCGTACCGAAGCGTCGCGGGGGTTCGTCCGCGCCTGCGGCCATCTCGCTGGGCCGGCGACGAAGGCGTGACAGTTCCGTGCGCGTACCTGGTACCGGCCTCGCCGTGTCGGTAGGCGACGCCGGTCTCCCCTTTTACAGAGGTATTACGCGTTCCTTCCTGCGGCCGAGGGATCATGTGGGTGTGAAGCGGCGCAGGTTCGCGATCCTGGCCACCGTCCTCGTGGCCGTGAACGTCTTCTTCTGGCTCGCGGCCAGCGGCCTGGCGATGCCCGGCGGCGGGTTCATCCAGTCGCTCCTCGGCGGCAAGATGATCCGCGCCGAAGTGGTGTGGCAGGCGCCGGACGGAACGATCCAGGACACCCTCCTCTACCGCGGAGTCGTGATGGCCGTCTCGCCGACGTCGATCACCCTGCGCGAGCGCGACCGCACCGACACGCTGCCGCTCTCGACGACGGTGAGCATCCGCTACGGCGCCGGCTTCGGATCGGTCTCCCAGCTGCGCCGCGGCCTGCGCGTCATCGTCGCCCGGCCCGCGAACGCGCCCGTGGACACGATCCAGGTCGAGGGCTTCGGCCCGTAGATGAACGGGACGGCGGCCGGGGGCGTCCTTCTGCTCGTCGAGGACGACGACGCGATCGGTCGTCTCGTCAAGTCGTACCTCGAGCAGCAGGACGGCTGGCGTGTCCTCTGGCTTCGCTCCGGGGAGGAGGCGATCGCCGAGGTCCGCCGCCACGCGGTGCGCATGGTCGTGCTCGACATCGGCCTCCCCGGCGTCGACGGCTTCGAGGTCTGCCGGACGCTGCGCGCGCACTCGAAGGTGCCGATCGTGATGCTCACCGCGCGCGACGAGGAGCCCGACCGCGTCGCCGGTCTCGAGCTGGGCGCCGACGACTACGTCTCGAAGCCGTTCTCGCCGCGGGAGCTCGCCGCGCGCATCAAGGCGATCCTCCGCCGTGCCGAGCACCGCGAACCGGGCGAGGTGCTCACGGCCGGCCCGATCGAGCTGCGTCGCGACGAGCGCGACGTCAACGTCGACGGCGCCCCGGTGGAGCTGACGAGCAAGGAGTTCGACCTGCTGGCGTGCTTCCTCGAGCACCCGGGCATCGTCCTCTCCCGTGAGCGGCTGCTCGACCTCGTGTGGGGGATGACGTACCCGGGCGGCACGCGCACGGTGGACGTGCACGTCGCCCAGCTCCGCCGCAAGCTCGGCAACCCCGAGTCGATTCGCACCGTGCGCGGATCCGGCTACAAGCTCGTCTCCGCGTAACCTTTGTCCATGACGAGCCTGCGCTCGAGGCTCTTCCAGGCGATCGCGGTCATCGTCGTCCTGTGCGTCGGCCTGACGCTCGCGCTCGGCCTTCTGCTCACGCGACGCGCCGTCGACCAGGCGACGCTCGAGGACGTCGCCCACCAGGCGACGCTGATCGCCGAACGCGAGCGCGTCGCCATCTCGCCGTTCACGTATCTCGAGCCGCTGCGGCCCTACCTGCGCCGGCAACACGAGATCTACCACACGACCGCCGCCGGCCTCCCGGAGACTGCACAGCGGCTCCTCCGCCGCGGCGAATCGGCAAAAGGATCGGTCACCTTCGGGCACACGCGCTACTTCTTCGCCGCACAGCCCGTGGAGCCGGGGCACCCGTTCGTCCTGCTGCGACCGAAGAGCGTGACTTCGTCGCAGTGGTCGCCCTTCGTCTGGGCGCTGCTGATCGCCGCCCTCGCAGGATCCGCGCTCGCCGCCGCCGCCGCGCTCCTTCTCTCACGCCGGATCGCCGGTCCGGTGCACCGCGTCGCGCAGGCGGCCGGCCTCCTCGCGCGGGGGACGACCCCCGATCCGGTCCCCGTCGCCGGCGCAGCCGAGCTCCGCACGCTGGCGGTCGCCTTCAACGACCTCGCCGACCAGCTCCAACGTGCGCGCGAGGCCGAGCGGTCGTTCCTCCTCTCCGTCAGCCACGAGCTGAAGACACCGCTGACTGCGATCCGCGGATGGGCCGAGGCGCTCTCGGAGGGGGCCGTCGACGCGCAGGATGCGGCCGAGACGGTCGCCGCCGAGGCGGCGCGGCTCGAACGGCTCGTCCGCGACCTCCTCGATCTCGCCCGCATGAACCGCACCGACTTCAGCGTTCATCCGAGCGACGTCGACCTCGCCGAGATCGCTGCCGACGCCGTCCGCCGCTACCAGCAGCAGGCGGCCGCGTTCGGCGTCGAGCTCTCCGCGGTGTCGGACGGCGAGGCGCTCGCGGTCGCCGACGCCGATCGCGTCCTCCAGGTCGTCTCGAACCTCGTCGAGAACGCGCTGCGCCTGACGCCTCGCGGCGGCGAGGTGCGCGTCGTCACGGCGCCGGGGCTTCTGCGCGTCGAGGACACCGGCCCCGGGCTCAAGCCCGAGGATCGCACACGCGCATTCGAGCGCTTCTACCTGCACGAGCGCTACGGCCGCGAGCGCCCGGTGGGGACGGGCCTGGGTCTCGCGATTGTGAAAGAGCTGACAGAGGCGATGGGAGGCCGCGTGGATGTCGTATCCGAGCCCGGCCATCTGACCGCGTTCACGGTCAGGCTTCCCGTCGCGGTAGCAGCTACCGTCACCGCAGTGTGATCGATGTCGAACGGGCCAGGGGCGTGCTCGCCGGGCGCGTGCACCGGACGCCGACGTTCTCCTCGACGGCGCTCGGCGCGCACCTGCACCTGAAGGCGGAGCTCTTCCAGAAGACCGGCTCCTTCAAGGCGCGCGGCGCGCTCAACCGCATCGCCGCGCTCACACCCGACGAGCGGCGCCGCGGCGTCGTCACCTGGTCGGCCGGGAACCACGCGCAGGCGGTCGCGTGGGCCGCCGCCCAGTACGGCGTCGACTGCGTCGTCTCGATGTGGGAGGGAGCGAGCCCGCTCAAGGTCGAGGCGACGCGCGCCTACGGCGCGACCGTCGACCTCTCGTCGCCGGACCCCTCCGTCGCGTACGAGCGCGCGCGCGCGGCGGACGGCCGCGTCTTCGTCCACCCGCACGACGACCCGTGGGTGATCGCCGGCCACGGGACGCTCGCGCTCGAGATCCTCGAGGACGTCCCCGAGGTCGCCACGATCGTCGTCGGCGTCGGCGGCGGGGGCCTCGTCTCGGGCATCGTCACCGCGCTCGCCGGGCGCGCCCGCGTCGTCGCCGTCGAGCCGGAGCGCTCGCAGGCCTTCCGCGCCGGGCTCGAGGCGGGCCACAGCGTCCGCGTCGAGTCGGCGACGATCGCGGACGGTCTCGCGCCGCCGTTCGCCGGAGAGCTCGCTCTCCAGATCTGCCGCGGCAATGTCGATAGCGTCCTCGTGAGCGAAGCGGAGATCGCGGACGGCATGCGGTTCCTGTACGCGCGCGCGAAGCTCGCCTGCGAGCCCGCGGGGGCGGCCGCCACGGCGGCCGTGCTGGCGGGAAAAGTCGATCTCGCGGGCCCCACGGTCGTCGTCGTCTCGGGCGGGAACACGGCGCCCGAGCAGGCCGCTGCTATCCTGGGTGCACGATGAAAGCCGGTATCCATCCCGATTACGTGCTCTCGACGGTGACGTGCTCCTGCGGGAACACGTTCCAGATCCGCTCGACCAAGCCCGAGCTGCACGTCGAGATCTGCTCCCAGTGCCATCCCTTCTACACGGGCAAGCAGAAGCTCGTGGACACCGGTGGACGGGTCGAGCGCTTCCAGCGCCGGCTCGAGCGCGCCGAGCGCGCGAAGCGGTCGAAGTAGCCGCTCCATGACTGTCGGCGGACAGGCCGTCCTCGAGGGCGTGATGATGCGCAGCCCGGGGAACTGGGCCGTCGCCGTGCGCACGCCGGCCGGCTCGATCGCGCAGGTGACGAGGCCGATCGACTCGGCGATGGCGCGCCACTGGGCGCTGCGCCTCCCGATCGTCCGCGGCGTCATCGCCCTCGGCGAGTCGCTCGCGATCGGCTTCCGCGCGCTCGCGATCTCCGCGAACTACGCGGCGCAGGAGGAAGGCGCCGACCCGAGCGAGGCGGAGAAGGAGCTCTCCCGCGGCGCGCTCATCTTCGCATTCGCGATCGCGATCGGCTTCGCCGTCGCGCTCTTCAAGGTGACGCCCGGACTCATCACGGAGGCGCTCCCGATCAAGAGCGGCGGCTGGTTCGTCATCGTCGAGGGACTGATCCGCGTGTCGATCTTCGTCGCCTATCTCTCGCTCATCTCGCTCCTGCCCGATCTGCGGCGCGTCTTCCAGTACCACGGCGCCGAGCACAAGGCGATCAACGCGTACGAGGCGGGCGCCGAGCTCGAGCCCGAGACGGTGCAGCGCTTCTCGCTCATCCACCCCCGCTGCGGAACGGCGTTCCTGCTGTGGGTGATGGTGATCGCGGTCTTCGTCTTCGCGTTCTTCGGCCGGCCGGCGTGGTACTGGCTCATCGTCGAGCGCATCGCGCTCCTCCCGCTGATCGCGGGCCTCGCGTACGAGCTCATCCGCTTCGCCGGAAAGCATCAGAATCGCGTCGTGATGACGATCCTCGCGCCCGGCCTGTGGCTCCAGCGCCTGACGACACGCGAGCCCTCGCTCGACCAGCTGGAGGTGTCGATCGGCGCGCTTCGCCAGGTGCTGCAGCTCGAAGGGGCGCGGTCTCCCGAAAATCGTGTGGAGGTGATGGCCTGATGGCGACCGAGCGTCGCGCGGAAGTGACCTGGAAGGGAAGCCTGCTCGAGGGCTCCGGGACGATCGACGAGACGACGAGCGGCGCGATCGGCTCCCAGCCCGTGAGCTGGAAGGCGCGCTCGACCGACGACTACGGCGCGGTCACGAGCCCCGAGGAGCTGATCGCCGCCGCGCACGCCGCGTGCTTCTCGATGGCGCTCTCGGCGGGGCTCGCAAAGGAGGGCCACGCGCCGGAGGAGCTGAAGACCTCCGCCACGGTGACCTTCCAGCCGGGCGAGGGGATCACGACGATCGCACTGACGGTCGAAGGGCGCGTTCCGGGAATCGACGCCGATGCGTTCCAGGCGGCGGCCGAGGGCGCGAAGGCGAACTGCCCGGTGTCGAAGGCGCTCGCCGGCGTCCCCCGGATCACGCTCGAAGCGACGCTCCTCTAGCGCCCCGCCGGCATGGCCGCCACGCTCGACACCCTCGTCGACGAGATCGAGCGCTCGTATGCGGAGACGCAGCAGCGCATGTCCGACCCGTCCGTCTACAACGACCGCCGCGAGGCGGCCGAGGTCGGACGCCGGCTGAAGGACCTCGAGGGGCAGGTGCGTCTCGCCCGCGAATGGCGGTCGGCGCGGGAGGATCTCGCCGCGGCACGCGAGGACGCCGATCTGCGCGAGCTCGTCCCCGAGCTGGAAGAGCGCACGTCGCGGCTCGAGGAGGAGCTGCGGCTCGCCATGGTCCCGGCCGATCCGGCCGATCGCAAGGACGTGATCCTCGAGGTCCGCCAGGGCGTCGGCGGCGACGAGGCGGCGATCTGGGCCGCCGATCTCTACCGCATGCTCGCCCGCTACGCCGAGCGGCGCGGCCTCAAGGTCGAGGAGCTCGGCTCGAGCCCGAACGAGGGCGGGGGGTACAAGGAGGTGACGTTCGCGATCAAGGGCGACGGCGCGTACTCCGTCTTCAAGTACGAGGGCGGCACGCATCGCGTGCAGCGGGTGCCGGAGACGGAGAGCCAGGGCCGCATCCACACCTCGACCGCGACCGTCGCGGTCATGCCGGAGGCGGAGGAGGTCGAGGTCGAGATCGACCCGAACGACCTGAAGATCGACGTCTACCGCTCGACCGGCCCCGGCGGCCAGTCGGTCAACACGACCGACTCGGCGGTGCGGATCACGCACAAGCCGTCGGGCATCGTGGTCTCGATGCAGGACGAGAAGTCTCAGCTGCAGAACCGCGAGCGCGCCATGCGCGTGCTGCGCGCCCGGCTGTACGAGCGGGCGCTGGCCGAGCAGC